>WGCR01000461.1 GCA_015493675.1 Anaerolineae bacterium | reverse complement strand
TCGCAATCCGGCGGGTCTGGTAAAGCCAATGCCCTCTGAAATCCTGTTGAGCCAAATATCCTTCTTCAATCTTGAAAAATCCGCGAAAATCTGCCGCATCCGCGTCATCAGCGGCGAATTCTACGAGCGAATGACGTGAAAGTTTTGATTTGATGAGGCCAATGTGCATAACAGCCTTTAATGGCTGCATGATTGAGGGGCCGCCTCTCTGCCATCATGGGTTTGCGCAGTTTTGAACGAGCTGCCGCAACCGCAACTGCTGACGACGTTGGGGTTTTCGATGTGAAAGCCGCCTCCCATCAAATCGTCGATGTAGTCGATGCGGGAGCCGTTGAGATAGAACAGACTGGTCGGATCGACATAAACCCGGATGCCGTGCTGATCAGACACTTCATCTTCCTCCTGGCAGCAATCTTCGAACGTCATGCCATACTGCATGCCGCCGCAACCGCCTCCCTGCACGAAGACGCGCAGCCCATGGGAATCGAGGATGTCCTTTTCAACCATGATTTGCCTGAGGCGGTTCGCCGCCGTTTCGGTGAGAAAAACGCCCGCTGTCGCATTGTCAATTGCCATCGAAAAGCTTACCTCCTAGTGTGTGAATGGAGAGATCTCGTTTCTGCATTTTTCACTGGCTAAAATGTAGAAAATGGCGTGTGTGGAACTCCATTTTATCCCACATTTCCAGATATGGAAGTAAGCGCTCTTCCCATGTGACGATTTTTGCCCCGAACTTTGCTATCGCACCCAGCGCCACAGCAAAATCGAGGCGAGCAGGGCCAGAGCGCCGCCAAAGAGAAAAGGCGCGGCCGGCCCGAACCCCATCCAGCTTCCCAGCCCTTGCCACAAAACGCCCGCTATCACGCTGGCGGGCAACACAGTGAGCCCCACCGCAGCGTTATACACGCCATAAGCCGTGCCCCGGCGCTCCTCCGGCGTGAAATCGGCCACCAACGCCTTGGCCACGCCTTCGGTCATGGCGTAATAGACGCCGTAGAGCCCATAAAGCAGCCAGAAATGCCAGGCGCGCCCGGCAAAGGCGAATCCCAGATAAACCAGGGCGTACAACACCCAGCCGCCGATGACCACCTTGCGCCGGTCTATGCGATCGGAAAGAGCGCCCGCGGGCGTGGCCAGCAGCGTGTAAACCAGATTGAAGCCCGCGATCATGGCCAGCACCATCACCACCGATGCGCCTGAACTCTGCGCCCGCAACACCAGAAAGGCGTCGGTGCTGTTCCCCAGCGTGAACAAAATCATCACCAGCAAAAATCGCTGAAAGGGACGTCCCAGGCCGCTCAACGTGAAGTGTGGAGGCGCGGCGTCTTTGGAGCGGGGTTTCACCACCTCCTTCACGCCCAACGCCACCGCCAGCACGGCCAGGGTGGCGGGAATCAATGCCCACCAGACGATGGCGCGAAAAGTCTCGGCGGTGAGCTGCCATTCGCCCAACTGCGAACGCCATACCAGCCATATCGCCAACAACAGGCCGATGAACGCGCCGCCGGTGTCGGCCGCCCGATGCAGTCCGAAGGCCACGCCGCGACGCTCGGGCGAGATGGAGTCGGCGATGAGCGCGTCGCGCGGGGCCGTGCGCACGCCTTTGCCCAGACGATCGATAAAGCGATAGAGGAGCACCGCGGGCCAACTGCGAGCGATGAGCAGCAAGGGCGTGGCCAGGGCCGCCAACCCATAGCCCGCCACCGTCAACTCCTTGCGCTTGCCCAACTTATCCGAAAGCCAGCCCGAGTAGATCTTCATCAGGCTGGCGGTGGTTTCGGCGACGCCTTCGATGAGGCCGATGATCGCGGTGCGGATGCCCAGCACATTGGCGAGAAACAGGGGCAGCAAATGCACCAGCATCTCGCTGGCCACATCCCGTAAAAAACTAGTGAGTGACAGGGCCCAGATATTACGCGGAACCTTTCGTAAAGCTGTCAACATAATGGTCTCCGTTGTTGTTCAACCAGTGGCGGGCCGACCGGAAACCAGTGAGCAACCTGATCAGCCGAGCTGGATTGAATTCGGCTCCACTGCAAAAAGGTCATTTCGCCACGGAGACACGGAGGACACGGAGAAAATAGTGGTAGTCCACAAAAAATTCCTCTCCAAATCTCACCCTTTTCTTCCTCTGTGCGCTCTGTGCCTCCGTGTTGAAGGTCTTTTTCAGTACAGCCAAATTTGTAGCGGGTTGTGAGAACTTTCATCAGTCTGCGGCTAAAGTCTTGATATTGCTGATTTCATCCAATAACTCCTGCGCCTTGGTATAAGCTTCGAGCAAAGCATCTTTTCCTCGAGGTGTGGAGGTATAGTATTTGCGCACCTTTCCATCCACCACCTGCCTTTCTGAAACCAAATAGCCCTGCTTTTCGAGTTTGTGAAAAATAGGATAAAGCGTCCCGGGACTCAATCGACACCCATGCGTTTCCAATTCCCGGATGAAATCCAGCCCATAAATCGGCTCTCGAGAAGCATGGTAAAGGATATGCAGTTTGATAAAACCAAGAAAAAAATCTCTAATCATATATAATCAGCCTCTGTTATCGAATTACGTTATCGGATTTCGTTATAACAAAAACAATCATAACTCATATTTTGGTATAAGTCAAGCGCCCGCCTCCCTCAAAAAAACAACAATTCCAAATTTAGAAATCATGAAGGGCAAAAGGTTGACTTTCCTCTCCCATCCTCTCTTTTGCCACCATCCCGGCCATCCACCGATACTTGCTGCGCTCGCGCTCGGGGGAGGGAGGCATCCATCTCCCACGCAGATTGGCGAACCTGAGGGCTCCTCCCCCTGCAAGGAGCCGAAGCAGGAGGAGGCTGGGAGGGGGACGCCAAACAAAATTTGGCTCTTTTGGATTTCAGGGGGGGACCTGCTTGTTGACCTACGGAATGTGGACGAAAACCGCCTGGTCAAGCAAAAAAGACTCGTCCACCTCCCGGAGGTCGGGAGTCCCCCTGAATTTCTGTTGAGCCAAAAATTTGAAATTGCTACAAAAAACAAGCGCAACCGAGGTTGCGCTTGCATAGTCTCTATTCGAAAGGCCCGCTCTGCGGCCTCACCGAGATTTCCTTCTTTTTGAACAGCGCTGTGACCTGATCCACATATTCGGGTTCGGCCAGCGCCAGCACCACATCTCCCGGCGATAACACATCGTTGCCATGAAGTAGATGATGTTCATTCTCATGAAACCTGGTGGTGAGCAATACGCCCTCAGGCAAGGTCAGGTCTTTCACTTTTTTACCCGCAGCAGATGAGCCCGGCTCCACCCGCAGTTCGATAAACTCGGTGCCGCCGCTGCGACTGGCCCGCAGAAGATTGGCCCGCTCCGAGAGCGCGTCGCGCCGCAGAATGCCGCGTTGATAGGCCCGGGCGATGTCATTTCGGCGCACCGCCCCCAGCAATTTCTTGGGATCATTACGATCCACCACAGGCATGCGCCCCACATCCCGGGCGGCCATGCGGTGCAAAGCGTCACCGATGGATTCATCGGGATAAGCCGTCAGCATCGACTTTACCATCACATCTTTTACCCTGATGTCCCGGCAATCTTCTCGATTGCTCAGACAACGATCCAGGTCTTGCAGCGTAATCACGCCGGAGAGATTTCCCCTGCCATCCACCACCATCACGCCATGATGGTGTGTGCGCATGAAATAGTCCTCCAGTTCGCCCATAGTGAGATTTTCATTGATTGTGGGCGGGTTTTTGGTCATCACTTCACTGACCATCACGCCATCCAGAACATCCACATCTCGCCCGAAACGCAGGCGCAGGCCGCGGCGGGCCAGTTTGAGCGTGTAGATGGATTCAGGGTGAATGCGATGAGCCACCACCAGGGCGATAATCGTCGCCGTCATCAGCGGCAGAATCACCTTGTAATCGTTACTCATCTCAAATGCAATGAGGATAGCGGTGAGTGGCGCCCGGGCCGCTCCTACAAAGACCGCAGCCATGCCCGCCAGCGCATAAGCGCCAGGATTGATGGCGTATTGCGGGAATGCCATATCGACGCCCAGGCCAAAAAGTCCTCCTAACATGGCGCCCATAAAAAGCGCAGGAGCGAAAACGCCGCCCGAGTTGCCAGACCCCAACGTCAGAGCTGTGGCCAACAGCTTGAGGAAAAGAAGAGAGATGAGGAGAATCCAGGGCAACGGGCCGGTCAACGCCGCCTCAATCGTATCGAAACCCGCACCAAAAATATGAGGGACATTACGAATGATCGGCAAACCCGCTTTCGCCAGAACAGGATCAATGCCAAGCTTCGTCAAAATTGGCGGATAGACGAAACCCGTGACGCCCAACAGCAAAGCGCCAATAGCGGGCCGCACCCACATGGGCATCTTTTTCCAGTCATCAAAGACATCTTCCATGCCGTACAACACTTTGATGAACAAAACGCCCATCAAACCTGCCAGCAAACCCAGCACCACATAAAAAAGAATCTCCACCGGATTTTTCATGGCGTAGGTGGGGATGTGGAAGGCGGGCTCGGAGCCAAGAAATGCCTGGCTGACGATGGCCGCCGTCACAGCCGAAATCACCACATTGCTGACGACACTGATGGCCAGATCGCCCGCCAGCACCTCAATGGCAAAGGCCACTCCGGCAATAGGGGCGTTAAAGGTGGCGGCAATGCCCGCAGCCGCACCACAGGCCACCAGATTGCGAATGCGTCGGTCTGACATGCGAAAGAGCTGTCCCAGGGTAGAGCCGAAAGTGGAGCCCACCTGTACAATCGGCCCCTCGCGTCCAGCCGAACCGCCGGTGCCGATACAAACCGACGAAGCGGCGATCTTGGCCACGGCCACCCGCGGCCGGATACGCCCTCCCTCCAGCACCATAGCCTGCATCACCTCGGGCACGCCATGCCCCTTGGCCTCGCTGGCAAAAAAGGCGATGATGGGACCACTGATCAAACTGCCGACGACCGGAATGATGATAATCCACCACCGCCCCAAACTGGCGATGGTCTCAGGGATCGTTCCGAAGGAAAAATTCGTAATCCAATCAATAAGATCGATGAAAATAACTGCGGCGGCGCCAGTCACCAATCCGATAACAATGGACAGGAGCAGCAAAACCGTGGTCTCTGATGGTTGATATTTATCCACCAGATGGGTGAACCTGTGGGACCAGCGGCGCATCCAGGGTTGCATAATTGTCGTGCTCAAAAGATATCCTCCTCGTCAACAATGACGGAAATAAGCTATTGGCGGTTCATGATGACGCCTCGCAAATCTACTTCTCCAACCTGGCCAAAAGAATGAACTGTCCGCGCGGGCAATCATCCCTCGCCTGGGCTTTATGCTTTCGAACCGCACCACCTTTAATTATAGGCTAATCGCCCGATCTGGGGCTAATTGGCTGTTGCAACTCGCCAAAATGAACCGCCAAACTCGCACTCATCCGCTAACTTGAGCGCCTCCCACCACCTGCCCGCCATCCACAACCATAGTCGCGCCTGTGGTGAAAGCCGCTGCGGGAGAGGCGAGATAGAGGGCTATGCCCGCGATTTCCTCAGGCTCGGCCATGCGCCGTTGGGGGACTACCCGGATAACCGCTTCGTAAATCTGCGGATTCTGCCACAGGGCGGCGCTGAATCTCGTCTTCACCAGACCGGGAGCTATTGCATTCACCTGGATATTCATCGCCGCCAATTCCACAGCCAGAGCCTCTGTCAGCATGATCACTGCCGCCTTACTCACCGAATAAACGCCCATCCCGGGCAGGGGAATACGTCCTGCAATTGAAGCCATATTGATGATCTTGCCGCCGCCCCGCTCCTGCATGAGAGGAACGCAAACCTTGATCATGCGAAAATACCCCTTCACGTTCACATCCAGGATCTTGTCCCAATGGCTTTCTTCGGCGGTGAGCAGCGGGCCGAAATGGGGATTTGTGGCCGCATTATTCACCAAAATATCCACGCCGCCAAAAGTATCGACAGCGCGGGCCGCCAACGCCGCGACGGCCTCAGTGCTGCCAGTATGGGCGACAAACCCCGCCGCTTCCCCACCCTCGGAACGGATAGTTTCGACCGCGGCATCGACATTGGCCTGCTTGCGGCTGGCAACGACCACACGGGCCCCGGCAGCGGCATAAGCCCTGGCAATGGCCAGACCAATGCCCCGGGTGCCACCGGTGATAAGAGCAACTTTCTCTGTGAGATCGAAATCAGGAAATGCAGACATAGGAAATACTCCGAAAGAGGTTAAGAATAGAGAGAAGAGACGGAACTGCTAAGGTCGTTTTCGCTTGAATGAACCTGACAGGTTCTTTTGGCAACGATTCAGAGCGTTACACGCTTCATTGCTGGCTAAAGACCGCACATTCTACCGCCAACG
>WGCR01000460.1 GCA_015493675.1 Anaerolineae bacterium | reverse complement strand
CTCCCTGCCCCGTGGTGACCACCGCGCCCCAGCGGTTGTCAGCATAAAATCCGGCGCCGGGCAGCGGCGAATCGCCAATGCGTCCCGGATGTTTGAAATTCACGCCGCCGGTGCTGTTGGCCGCAGCCAGATTGCCAGAAGCATCCAGCGCCACCGCTCCCACCGTATCCGCCGTCTCTGCCTGCAAGCGTTTCCGATAGGCCTGCAAACGCCGCTCGGTGATAAAATAATCATTCGACACAGGCTGACAGCCCATCTCCCGGGCAAAAGCCTCGGCCCCTTCGCCTCCCAGGATGTGATGGGGCGTTTTTTCCATCACCCGCCGAGCCAGAGAGATAGGATGTCTGAAATGCTGGATCAGCGTCACAGCGCCCGGCAATCGCGCCGCTCCATCCATGATGCCGGCATCCATCTCCACCTGACCGGCGGCATTCAGCACCGAGCCTCGCCCGGCGTTGAATGCGGGATTATCCTCCATGGCCCGCACCGCCGATTCCACTGCATCCAGCGCCGAAGCGCCCGCAGCCAATGCTTTCCAGCCCACGGCCGCGGCTTCCCGACAGCCAGCCTCGGCCGCCGCCCGGCGATCTTCGGGAATATCTCCGGCGCCGCCATGCACGAAAATGGCGACGGAGCGATGAATCATGTGAGTCATTCTCTTCTCCTCGATATGGTCATCATGAGCGGTTGCACACCGAAGACCATAGACGGTGATATTCGAACATTATCCATTGTCTACGGTCTATCGTCTATTTTCAAAACCTCAAAATCTACTGATTGTGGTACAGTCATTATGCCACAGACGCATCATAATTTCACGCTTCAGTTTCCCTGACTCATTCACGCCATGGCACAACCCACATCCTCTGCACCCGCAAAACCGCCCGCCAAAAAACAAAGCAATCGCTCCAACCTGATCGCGGTGATCATCATCGTGGCGCTGCTGGTCGCCACTGTTCTCTTTGTCGATGTCGGGCAAATGATCCAGGTAATGCTGCACACCAACTACGCACTGGTATTGGTCGGGGTGATTTTCCTGTTGGGCGGCATTGCACTGATCGATGTGCGGTGGTGGTATCTGCTGGGAAGGGAACCGGCATTCAAGCGTCTGGGCCACGCCACCAACGCCAGCTACATTGTTCCCATCCTCACGCCCATTCCCAACTATATCAGCCGTGTGGTGATCACGGGCATGGCCACCGAGGCCACACTGCCCCAGGCAACCACATCCATGATGGTCGAGCGTATGATCGCCCAGATTATGCGCATCACCACTATCGTGCTGACCATCGCCCTGGGCGTGCAATCCACCATGTCGCCTGCGTCCATGGTGCGCAGTATCCTCCTCTCATTTGCAGTGCTGGCAGGCTATCTGCTGGCCATCCGTTACGCCGGGCAGGTCATCAGTGGCGTGGAAAAAGGCGTGACCAAGATCCCCCGCCTGAGCGACAAAACGCGGGGCAAGATAGTCAGCATCATCCGGGAAGCCCTGAGCGTGGATATAGGCATGAAAGACCTGCTTTTTGCCGTGGGGATGACCATCGTGATGTGGACGCTGTTTTTCCTGTTTCACTTCATGGTGATTCTGTCCATGCCGTTGGGCCTGGATATGCACAGCAACATCACCATCGCCCTGGGCGCACTGGCCCTGACGCCCCCCTCAGCCCCGGCCATGCTGGGCATCTACCAAATTTCGCAAGTTGGCCCCAACCTGATCCTTCGTTTGGGCTCGCTGGAGCAACTGCTGCCCTACTCCCTGATGCTCTACTTCATCCAGGCCATCGTGTGGATGATCCTCACCGTTTGGGGATTGCGGAAGCTCGATATGTCGTTCGTCGATCTGTTCCGCAGCAGCAAATCCCAATCCGACGTGGTGACTGCCACGGAGGAAACAGGCTGACGCCTCCCCATCCCGATCCTCAATCTCACCGGAGTCATGCAATGATAAAACGAATCGTTCTTTTGCCCGCGCTGTCCATTCTCCTCCTCGCACTGGTGGCAGGCTGCGCCGCGCCGCAGGTTACGCAACAGCCCGCCCCCTCGCCAACGCCCGCAGCAACGCAGCCACCCCAACAGAAAAGCCCTGCGGCCACGTCCGCCCCTCCCGAATCCATCGGCATCAATCCCGAGGATATTATTCTGGATGATCAGGGACTGGTGGATAGCTGGCAGGCGGTGCTGGTCCCGGCCACGCCCTTCGACAATATGCACGCGCCGGGCCCGTCGGGCCTGCCCGCGCACATCCAGGTGCTGTTCAACGGCGTCAGTAATCCAAAATCCCGCGAACCGGGCGGGCCGGTCATCTACATTATCCCGGTAGACGCCTATCGAGAACTGTGGGACAGCCACGACAGCCAGGCGGTCTCCTCCCAGATACAGCAAATCGAAGCGCTCAGATCACAACTGCCCGACCCCAAACCGGTGCGAGGGCTGCCGGTGCTCCCCATCGAAGAGACGTTCGGCATCAATGATTTCGTCACGCAATTGCGCCCGGTTGCCGGTGACGCGGCCAGCGCCAGCCATAACGGCTTTCGCTTCATCGGTCGCTTCGCCATGGACGCCACCCCTCTCACCAATGCCGGGCTGCGTTACATTTATCAGGGATTCAGCAACGACGGGCGGTATCTGGTGACCTTTTTCTTTCCCGTTCGCACTGATGCGCTGCCGGATGATCTGGAAGCTGTCAGCACGGAAGATATGGACGCCTTCAACAGCGACGGCCTGGGCTATCTTGCCGACAAAGCCGCCATGCTGGATGAGCTGCCCGCCACCGCCTGGGAGCCCGACCTGACCAGACTGGATGCGCTGATTGCCTCATTGGCGATCAAGTAGTACACGAAGGCCAAAATGATTGTATGGTTTGCTCTGATAACGCGCCGCGCCGGATCGCACGTCCGGCGCACTTTTCCCGTTTAACCCGCCGGATTGCGAATCCGGCTGGACGCAAGCGCAAGCAGCTAACTATTCAACGACTTACGCCTCCTTGTACTATACACCTACCCTTTCATAACGAGGCAAAAACCACAAAGACGCGAAGGGGAAAATAGAAGGTTTTCTTCGTGTCTTCTTAAACCTTCGCGCCTTCGTGGCAAAGCGTTGTGTGGGATACCTGTATAGTTACCAACGATTAAAGTGAAAACCACGCTGATTTAGCCTTTAATCATTGAGCCTTGTCCACAGCAGCATAGCGCCAAGCGTAAGCAAAGACTCTCTTATTTCCGATAAGGTCTATTGCATGATGCCCGACTTCATCAAACGGTCATGAATGTCGGTGAAAGCATCAGCCTGATCCTGGGTGATCTCGCCCGCTTTCACCAAGGCGTCCAGCGTGGCCTTTTGCATCTCCTCGGGATTCCCCATGAAGCTGCGAAGTTCGTCCATGTGCGCTGTCTTGTACGCGTCCAGTTTGTCATGCACCTCGGCAAAGAGATCGGCTTCGGCACGGGTGATGACGTCCTGGTCGACGCCCGCGGTCAGCATATCTGCGTGCATCTGCGCCTCAGCCTCAGGATTCATGGCCTGGCCGCCCATATTCTTGCGGGGCTGCACCTGGCCGGAGCCTAACGCCCGGGTGTAGTTGATGACATCCCAGATATCCTGCTCACTGAGGATGCTTTTGTAGGGAATCATGGCTGTGTTGAACTGGGCGCCACCCTCGCTAATGCGCCAGAACAGGTAGCTGTCTCCAAGCATCTGGCTGGTGTGAGCGATGGGGGCCGGCGCCGGATCGAGGTTTTGTCCGGCGGGACCGTCTCCCATGCCGCCGTCGCCGTGGCAGGTGGCACATTGCTGGGCGTAGATTTTTTCGCCGCGGGCCAACGACTCCTCATCTGTGGGTACAGGATTGCTTTTGCCCTGATATTCGACAGGGATGGGAGCGCTGTGACGCTCACGCATGCCTTCGGGAGGGCCCCCCATGCCCTGACCTGTACCGTGTTGTTGGCCCATACCATGGCCTTGGTGCTGGCCCTGTCCCATGGTGGCAACAACGGTCGATGTTGGAGTCGCTGTGGAGGCCGGAGCAGACGTTGCCTCGGGCGCGCTGCACGCAGCAAAGAAAACAGCGATCAAGATGAGCAGGACCGCCAGAATGAACGTTTTTCGGTAAGTCATGAAACCCCCATAAGTGTGATGATTGTGGTGTGAAAAATACCTCTGCGCAGGCATTCTAACACAACAATGTGGAGAAGTTATGGAGATTCTAGGCGTTCGTATACCAATCCTCCCGCAGAATGCCGTAAACCGCGTGATCGCGGAACTCATCGCCTTTGCGCACATCCTGACGCAGCACGCCCTCGAATTGCATGCCCGCCTTTTGCATCACCCGGCCCGAGGCGGGGTTCCCGGTGAAATGCGTGGCGTAGATGCGGTTCAGGCCCAGGGTCTCGAAGCCATAGCGGATGATGGCCCGCGCGGCCTCTGTGGCGTAGCCCCGTCCCCAATAGGGCTTGCCGATCCAGTAGCCGATTTCAGCCTTCTGGTGTCGGGGCCGGGGACGGATGTCGATGGCGCCGACCAGTCGCTCATCCTCCCGGCGAGTAATGGCGAAGGTGAAGCCGGTTCCGGCATCCCGCTCCCGCTGCTGACTCTCTAGCCAGCCGCGGGCCTTGGCTTCGTCGTAGGGATAGGGCACGTTGAGGGTGGTAGCGGCGATGGCGGGATCTGCCAACAGACGCACAATGTCGGGGATATCCGCTTCGCGGAAGGGGCGAAGAATCAGACGTTGGGCTTCGATGACGCGAGAATCCATGTTACCGCCAGTGCCTCATGGGCAGGCCCGCCACGGGCGACTGGAATTTAACGAGATGTGGCATAGCCAGCGATCCAATATAGGCTGTCTTGAGATCGTGCCCGGCAAAGGTGATGCTGGCCGGAAACTGAATGGTGGGGCCGACGCAGGCGTACATGGCCTCGGGCGTGAGCGCGTTCTGCTCCACCAGACTGACTGCATTCTCCAGCGCAGGCTGCCTGACATCCTCGAAGACCACGTGATAATCCCCGTCCGGCGTGATCACGCCCAGGCCGTTGCGGATGATGTGGGTAACCCAGAGATTGCCCTCCGCGTCGAAAGTGATGCCATCGGGATAGCCGCCCCGGTCGAATTGGTCGGGCCCGAACACCTCGGCTTCGCCCAGGCCATCTTCCAGAACCGGATAGCGCAGGACGCGGTTGCCCATGGTTTCGGCGGCGTAGAGGAACTTCTCATCCGCATCCATGCGCACCTCGTTGGTGAAATAGATGCCATCGGCCACGATGCGCGGGCCTTTCTCATCGATGAGGATGATATAGCCATCGGGCCGGGGCGCAGCCGCAGCAATAAACCAGGGAATCGAACGGGTGGAGACAGAAATCCACAGCCGATCCTTGCTGTCGATGAAGACGTAATTAGCGGCTCCCAAAGGCTGACCATTGATTTCCTTGAGGATGACCACATGATTGCCCTGTTTATCCATCTTGTAGATGTTGCCATCTCCGATATGGGCGATGTAGATGTTGCCCTCTGCATCCATGGCCAGACCATTGGCGTCGCCTTCGATGTTGCCGATGGTGCGCATGGAGCCATCCGGATCGATACGGGTGACGCCGCCGCGGTTGTCCGAAGTCCAGAGCGTACCATCTTTCTCGGCGATGATGCTTTCGGCGCGGGAAAGGCCGCTGTGAACGAATGCCAGTTCGGAGAGATCGAGGGTGAAATCTTTGATAGTCATGCTTTTTGCTCCTTAACGAGAAATAGGGATGGGGTCTATCTGAATTTTACAGGAACTCAGATGGAAATACGAATGCCCCTTTGAGGGGATCAAAAAACGCCCGCAGGGATGTCTTGCGGGCGTCTTGTGAGCGTATCAAGGGCGTTTATGGCCACGATGGCGGCGCGGGCGGCGATTGTGTGGGGCTCATGGTGGG
>WGCR01000459.1 GCA_015493675.1 Anaerolineae bacterium | reverse complement strand
GTAGTCATACAATCCAACCGTTGCATCGTAGCGCTGGCCCGGAATGGGCACCGCACCAGGCAACCAGGGCTGCAGGGGGAGAATGCGGCGGTTGCGCCCGACGCCGCCGGGGCCGCGGGCGAGAGCGCGGGCGCCCGGGCCAGGACGTTACGATGGGGTGACTACGGGCGGCGGGGCGGGCGTGGAGGAACGCGGGCGCCCGGCGACGCAACGCCATTCCCCACCCGCACAAGCGTCCGCGGGCGTTATGCGCCCGAGCCTGCGCGGGCCGGGAATGACGGGGAGCTTGGGGTTTCTACATGTTCGTCATCCCGGCTCCCCCGCCAAAATGTCGGTTGTTAAAGTACAGGAAAACAAACAGATGATATCTGCCGGCACAAAATTATATTTTAGCGAAGTTCCATGAGAAGTTGAAAAAGGTGAATTCGCAATTGATTTAAAGTATTAGTCTCTTCAATTAGCAGACGTCCTTTATGATATAAAACCAAATCGGAAAAGGAACCCATGCCACTATACAATTGCATTATCTTTGATAACACGATTTTCCTTTCATGTTGCGAATGAGCGTTTCGATATTCTTTTTGTAGATTTCTAAATGCAGCACTCCACTCCCTTTCTTGGACTTTTTCAAGAATGTCAATAATTTTATCAATTGTGCATTCGAGTTCGTTATTTGTCAATGACTTCATTAGAAACTCTCCTGAAACAGATGAAAGAGCACTTATTTGATGATCTCCCATTTTTCTAGTACTTCTAATCCCTTTATCAGCCATGAGGAAGGGATAACAACTTGATTTGTCCCCCCTAAGTAAAATTCTCCTTGGTATCCCACTTCTCCAACATAGATGACTGTTCCAGCAGGAACTTTTACCTTGAATACTGTATCAATAGGTGAAGTGCCGCCTCCGGGCCAGAAGGGACGGATGGCCTTATCAATTCGTACTTGCGTCTCACTGACGGGGACATCGAAAGAGAAAAATTGCCCGGGGCCGCGAGAACCAGAGCCTGCGCTATATAAAACTGTGTCTTCGCTCAATTCTATTGCGGTATATTTTGCCCCCATAAATGTTCGTGCAAGGCTTTCTGTCAATGTCTTTTCAACGACCTTCCCCACTCCCATCCCAACCACAGAAGAACTAATTCTTGTTATTCTCTCAGGTGTGGAGAGATCTCTCCCCAAGTTTTTACCAATAACCCCTGTTAATATATCATATCCTCCTGCGGTTAACATGTTCATTCCCGTTTCGGTAGCAACTTCCAGGCGTCTTCCAACTTGCTCTAAATATTTCAGTACGCTTTTACTCACATCCGCAGTTAGACTACGATATTCTTCTAGTCCTGTTTTATCTGCAAACTCACTGGAACTAGGAACACCAAAAAGTCCCGCAAACCACTCCCAAGGATTAGGAAAGCCGGGGATACCCTGATGCCCGCTGGGGTCATTGTAAACCAGCGGATTATTGCCCGCGTAGCTATACCGATTCAGGCTCTGCGGCTGCCCCGGCTGCGGCACGATGGCGTCGGGCTGGATGAAGCGCCCGAGCGCAGGGTCATACCACCTCGCCCGGTAGTCATACAATCCAACCGTTGCATCGTAGCGCTGGCCCGTATACCGGTAGTCCGTCTGCACCGGGATGTGTCCATCGCCGCCGATCCACGTGTAGCGGAAATCGCCAAAGGCCTTGTAGCGGTCTTCCCACAGTTTGGTTCCGCCCCCATTGGCAATGACGCTGGTGGAGCCCAGGTGATCGCGGAAGGCGTAGCGCAGACCATTGTTGCGGGGGTAGCCGCTGCGCCGAAACGCGACCAACCCATCATTGGCGAAATAGTATTTGGTGGAGCCAGAACCCGCAGTCGTTTCGTAGTGCCGGCCAGGATAATAGGTCGTCTCGCCATTCACCACCCCCTTCACCCGGTTGCCGTCGCCATCGTAAAAGTACTCGGCCAGCGTCGTCGCGCCCAGGGTCACCGGAGCCAGCGGGCGGGCTTCGGGCGGCGCAAACAAACGCCCGGGCAGCGAAGCGGGGGTGTGGGACGCCAGCAATGCGCCCGCGGCCAGCCCGAAATCGAACTCCCCCAGCCTTTCGCTCACCCCCACCGGGCAATCGCCCTCCATGGCCACAATCTGATAATAATAATTGGTGGCGGGATCCCCCACGTGGTTGGCGTCGGTGTAGCTGGTGGCCGCGGTCGTCGCAATCTGTTCGCTGCCGGCATCCCCCGGCGAGAAATAAGGGGAGGCGCTGCGCCACACCTCATAAGCGCTGGCCCCGCTCACCGCACTCCAGCTCAGATGCGCATCGACGCCCGCGCCCAGAATGCTGGCCGGAACCGCATCCACCCGCGCCACCTGGCTGAGATGATTCCAGACGTCGTAGCTCAGCCTGAAAAGCTCCCCGCCCGCCAGACGGGTGGTGGCGTTGCCGTTGGCGTCATAACAATAGCGCTGTCCCAGATAACGCCTCGCAGCATGGGGATGCGCCGCATCATACGCATACGCGCCATCCCCTTTATGCGCCAGATTGCCGTTGGCCGCATAATCATACGTTTCGCTATACTGCCCCGGCCCCCCGCCGCTGACGCTGGCGCTCTGCAGCCGGTTCAGCGCATCATACCCAAAATCCTGAGTCTGCGACGCCATCCCATCCTCGATGCGCGTCACATTCCCCACCGCATCATAATCATAACGCAAATCCTGCCAGCCCGGCGTCCACATTCGTTGCAAACGCCCCCCTTGCGGCGCGTCCCAATCGTAATACTCATAAGTGGAAGTAACGCCCAATCCCAACAACCATGTGTGCAGCCGCATCGCAGCATCATACGTGGCGTCGGAGACATAGCTTTGCTCGCCCCTCATCCTCTCCAGCAAGCCCCGGTCGTCATAGTCAAAGACCACCTCCTCGCCATCAGGATAGGTCTGCTTGCGCACCCGGTCCGCCGAATCATAGGCGTAGCGGGTGATGTATGCCACGCCGCCCAGGGTTCTGGTCTCGCTGGTCACCCGCCCCCGCGGGTCATACACCCACGCGCTCGTCCCCCCGTTGCGGCTCTCCAACCCCGTGCGCCGGCCCTTGCCGTTGGCGCCCTCATCATACGTATGCGTCGCCTGCCACACCAGATTCCCCCAGACGCAATCGGGCGTGGCGTCCGGGTCCTCACGCACATAACGCAGCCGGTTATGCCCGTCATATTCATAACACAACGTCACCCCGCGGGCGTCCGTCTGACGAATGAGATTGCCGCTGGCGTCATAGGCGTAGCTCCACGCCCCCATATCCGGGTCATCCATCCCCACCTTGCGCCCCAGCGCATCATACGAGATGCTCGTCACATTCCCATCCCCCGCCCGCACCTCCTGCAACAAATCGCGCACATCATAGCCATACGTGGCCGAAAAATAACTGGCCCCCTCATCCCAGACAGGCGCATCATGCTCCCCCTCGTACTGATACGAACCCACAAGACGCCCGAACTCATCGGTCGCGCTCAAACTCTCATGCCCTTTGGCGTCGATCACTGCCGTCAGCAGACCATTGTAAAAAGTGCGGGTCTGAGCGCCGCTCGGTTGCGTCGTCAGCGTGGGACGGCCCAGACTGTCATATTCGGTCGTCGTTGTCGGCTGCGAGAGGTCCGGCGGCAGATAATCGTCGTTGCTAACGGTGATCGTATAAGGCATACTGGCCTCCGCCACCTTCCCCAGCGCATTATAACGCTGCCAGCTCACGATGCGCTGGTTGGCCGCATCCCCCGCGCTGCGGCGCTGGATCACCTGCCCCAGGCCATCGTAATAAGTCCAGTCATACACATAGCTGGCATTGGCGTCGTCGTCGCCATTGGCGTCGTTCCGCAAGCCATGCTTCACCCGGAAGGGGCTGCCATCGACGTATTCATAAGTTTCGGTGGCGGGATTATCGAACCCGGCCCCGGGCCGACGCAACGCCGTGGGCCGCCCCCATGTATCGTAACTGTAACGGGTGATCGCCCCGTTGGCGTCCTCCACTTCTTGCAATTGTCCCGTCAGACCGCTTCCTCCGCTTGCGGCATTGACGCCGTAGTAACGATAACTCGTCGTCAGCGTCGCCCCGCCCCCGGCCCCCGGCGTCACGCTCTCGCTAACCGGATAAGCATGGAAGAGATCGTCATACACCGTGCTCGTCACCGCCCCGTTGGGCGCGGTCTGGCTGGTGAGATTGCCATAGCCGTCATACTCCAGCAGCTTTTCTCGCACCCATCCATCGTCGCAGCCCCCGCCCGCGGACAGCCCCTCCCCAGCCCGCCAAACTTCATGCACATACCCTGCAGAGGGCGGCGTGTCATAAGCGGCATAGCCGCTGGCCCCATCATACACCAGGCGACGCTGCGCCTGACACGCGTCCGAACCGTCATACAACTTCTCCTCCGCCATCTTGTTCACGATGTAACGCCCATTCGCCACATCATCCACCGGATAAAACTCCCGCCGGATGCGGCGATAGAGCGCCCCGTCGCCATCATACATCCACTCCCCCGTCACATTGCCATACTGCGTGTCGCCTTGCTGCCCCAGAGTATACGCGTAATGAGTTTCTTGCGAATCGGGGTTCAGACCATCCTTATCGTAAATTTCCATGGTGCGTTGGGTCAACCCAATGAAATGCCCTCCGCCATATACGCTCGATGTAAACGTCGTCCATTGCGAAAGCGTTTGCTGTTGCAAAACACCGCCATCCCGCACCTCTGTCAGCGTTTCTTTGCCCCGCCGGCCGCTATCCAATCCCGTGCCATCCTCATATTCATGATAAATCGTGTTGCCAACGCCCAGACTGATAGGCAGCGTCTCTGTCACCTGGCCAAAACCGGCGATACTACTGCTGCCCCAGTCGCTATATTCATTGTCGTACTCATAATGCCATACATCCACCCGCCCTGTCACGGTGTCGGTTATCGTACGACTTTTTACCGGACGCCCCATGCCATCATAAACAAATCCCACCTGCCCGCCATAGCCATTATCCACCTGCACCAATTCTGAATCAGACCCCGGCGTATTGGAGTAAAACGTCGCCGGCAGGCAATTCGTCATCCCTTCATCGCTGCACCGCGCGATGCTGCGTAGGGCGTAGCGCCTGTCCCGATATTCAGGGGCGTCGAAATAATCGTACTCCAGCTTGTACGACGCCACCAGATTGCCACCTTGCCGCACTTTGATTCCTTTCAGCAACTTGGTGGTGAAAAAATACCAGGTCGAGGCGTCATCATAGGGTTTCCCCGCCAAAATTGGCCCATCTTCCCGGGCATTCCCGTCATACTCGAAATCGATGACCGTCTGGCCATTGTTATACCGGATTTGCGTCAGGTTGATCTGCGAAAGATAATGCACAGTCTCGCTGCCGCCGCTGCCCCCGTTCGAGCACTCTGTAGTCAAGTTGATGTTGCGCGTGCGGCCGCTGTAGTTGCCCGGATTGTTGTCTACATCAAGTGGATTCACCGGCAGCGTCGTGTCATACTTGTACTCAACCCGATTCCCCTTCTGATCTTCAATGTACGACAGCACCCATTTGTCTACTCGCTGGGTGAATGTGTTGTTATTGTCCGTGTTGCACCACCAGTCGTACAAGGCCGGTTCAAAGTGATACCGCACTCCCTGGGGGCTATAAGCGTCAGTCCCGTCGATACGCCAGGAGATCATTTCTGCAAAGAAATTCGGCCCCTCATCCACCGACGTCTCGCTAAACGCCGCCCCCTCGATGCGCCACACCGGCGCAGGCGTTCCCGGCGCATAAGGCGTGAAATAACGGAAACTATCCGCCGTCAACTTCCAGCCCGTTCCCACTACCGAGCTGTTGCCCGCATCTTCGAGTCGGCTCTTGCTATTGAAGCTCAATCCCACGTTCGGCGTCAGCCCGCCCGCGCCAGAGGGAACGTCCACGTCATATCCAACGCTGGCCGCGCCGGTGAACAGGTCGGTTTGGATGCCGCGAATGCTGGGCATCACCTCGGGCACAAAGTCATTACCGTCATCCGTCGTCAACGTCGTCGCAGGCGTATAGTTCTCATCCAGCAGTGCGATCTCCGCGTGCGCAATGCTCTCCCCATCCTCCTGCTGCAACTGATGAACGTCACTCCCCGGCGGCAGCACATCCACGCTCACCCGCACATATCCCTTTCCGCCAAAATCTTGCACCTGCACCGGTAGCCGGGCCGAAACCGCCTCCCCGGCGCCCACCGTCAACTCCCATGTCAACAAACGACTGGCGGCATCATAGTGGAAATCCGGCGGCAAACTGGGCGCGGCCAGGCCCGAAGGCCACGCACTCGCCAGGGTCAGGCCGTCCGCCGCAAAATCGCTGCGATTACGCACCGTTATCGTTAGCGTCGTCCACGCGCCCGCGGCCAGCGCTTGCGGCTCCGCCTGCATTTGCACACGCAGATAAGGCGCGCCCGCGTCCTGCACCGCTCGCCCACTTATGCTCTCCGGAGGCCCATGACTGAGCCCGGCCGCCCGCGCCACAGGGGCCACAGCCCCCCACGCCATGCTGACGACCAACAAGAGATTCACCCCGCGAGCAAACGCCCGCACAACACGATCCGAAAGAGATAAACGCTTTATCATCTCATCACGCCTGAAAAGAACGAAACGGGAAAATCGAACTTCCTCGATCCATGATAACCCATCTCCCCCCGCGGTGCAACAGCAGTAAACAGCGGGGGCTGGCCCAGCAAAACGCCCGGCCAACCCCACGTCAGTTTACTTACTCTTCAACCGGCACAAAATACACATCAGTGGGCTTGAGTTTGGCGTTGCGCAGGAAGCGGGCCCTCACCTTCATCCCAATCCAATCCAGACTGGCCTCGGCCGGGTCGGTGCCCAGCAAACGGGTGAGGAAGAGGGTGTCAGCGCCTTCGAACTCGATGAGAGCCAGCACAAAGGGCGTCTCGGGCAGGAATTCCTCGGAGCCAAAATAGCAGACGGTGAAGGCGTGGACGCGGCCCTCCTGCGGCAGCGCCACCCATCGGGTCTCCTCACCGTCATACATGCCATGCCCGCGCGGGGTGGCGTAGGTGTAGCCCGTGGTCGCTTCTTGCGTTCCCAGCAGCACCTTGTTGGTCAGGCCCGCAAAGAAGGGGCTATCCTGGCCATAGCTGTGCAAATAGGTGATGCTGTAATCCTGTTCGATGCGGATAGGCTGCATCTTGCGCAGCCATTCCAGAGATTCGGGCGTGAGTTCACTGGGGAAGGGCAGGCCATGAACGATGGTTCCGCCCAGGGTCTCTTCACGTTTCGTGGGTTGCTTGCTCATGGTGTCCTCCTTAGTCTTCCCGTTCGAGAATGGTGACAGTGACATAGGTGCCGGTGCCGGCGTGGCTGTGGATTGCGCCCCGTTTGGCGTCCTTGACCTGCAGGGTGTCATCACCGAAGTGTTTGTTGATGCTGCCCTGCAATTGCCAGATGGCGAAGACGGCTTGCATCAGGCCCGTGGCGCCCACGGGATGCCCGCAAGCGATGAGGCCGCCCGAGGGGTTGACCGGGCACGCGGACTCTTCTTTCAAATCGAGGCCGTAATCCACGCCCGGCATGAAGGCCTTGCCCGAGGCCGCGAAGGGCCCGCCCTCGCCATAGCGGCAGAGGCCCATATCCTCGTAGGTCTGGATTTCGGAGCTGGTGTACGCGTCGTGCAGCTCCACGAAATCCAGCTCGTTCAGCGGATCGTAAACGCCCGCCATCTTGTAAGCCATGTTGCCCGCGGTGCGTCCGGCGCGGAAGGAGTGCACGCCCGGATAGCGAGTGCCGTGATCCCACAGCGCCTTGTAGTAGGCCCGGGTGTCGTCCGAATCCCGCTCTTGCGGCGTGGCGTAATCGCGCATGAATGTGTCGTAATCCACATGGGGGCGATCCGACATGCGCATGGCGTCGGTGCCGCGGCCGATGCCGGTGATCTTCACCAGTGGCTGCGGAATCTGCGCCCCAGCCTTGATCAGCTTCTCCAGGCCCTCTTCCGAGACCAAAATCGTGGCGGCCGCGCCATCGGACATGACGCAGATATCCAGGCGGGTCAGGGGCCAGGCCACCATGGGCGCGTTGCGCACATCCTCGATGGTCAGCTTGCGCCGTTTTTGCGAATAGGGGTTGTAATAGGCGTTCATGTGGTTTTTCACCGACACATGCGCCAGTTGCTCGGGCGTGGTGCCGAACTCCTTCATGTGCCGGGTCACCATCATGGCGTAATAGCCCGAATAAAAACCGCCCACCGGATAATCGAATGAGACGTCCGAGGCCAGCGCGATGAATTCGTTCCCCTTCCAGGTCTCCACATGACTCATCTGCTCGAAACCGTAAGCCAGGGCGATGTCCATGTGCCCGCTGGCGACGCTTTTCCACGCCTCCTGAAAACAAAGCCCGCCGGTGGCCCCGCCTCCCTCGACGCGATGGCTGGGTTTGGGAATCAACCCCAGATAATCCTGCACCATGATCCCCGCCATGAGCTGCCGGGCGAAGTGGTCGCTGAAATAGCTGGCGACAGAGCCATCCACCAGTTCAGTAAACTTGGGGTGTTCCAGACCGATGTCGGCGATGGCGTAGTCGTACGCCTCTTTCACCACGGCCTGGAATGTCTTATCCGGGCGGGCTTTGGCGAATTTGCTGACGCCGCCGGATATGGCATAGACTGGGCGCATAATCGAACCTCCTTGTTCAGCGCAATACCATGGGAGTTATAAAAAAGATTTTCAACGCACGTCCAAAGAGAAATGACTCCGGACATCCGTCTAGAGTATAGCACAGTTTTTTATGAAGCCCAGAAATGGCGGTAGGCTTACAAAATGGATACTTGGCTTCACTGAAAAAAGGTTATTTCACCACGGAGACACGGAGGACACGGAGAAAATAGTAGCAGTTCACAGAGAAATTCCTCTCCAAACCTCGCCTTTTTCTTCCTCCGTGCACTCTGTGCCTCCGTGTTGAAGGTTTTTTCAGTATAG
>WGCR01000458.1 GCA_015493675.1 Anaerolineae bacterium | reverse complement strand
GGACCAACGCCACGGGCGCCTGGTGGCGCATTTGCTGCCTCGGGGAGAGCAAGGCTGGCTGGGTGCGCAGCGATCTGGTGGAGATCAGCGGTGATCTCAATCAGATTCCTGTGATTACCATACCCACGCCCACCCCACGACCTACGGCCACAGCCACGCCTATCCCGCCCACACCTACGCCGGGCCTGGCTTTCTATCGCGGCATCGGGCCCATCTTTATGCCCACCAACAATGATTGGCTGACGCTGTGGGTGAAGGTGTACGGCGGCACGGGCGAAGGCTACCCGGTCCCGGGATGGCGGCTGCAGGTAAAGCGGAATGGCTCGGTGGTGGCCACCAGCGATCCCTCCCTCTCCTACTTCCAGTGGTCCGCGCCGCCGGATCAAGAATTCGGCAATCGCGTGCAATACAACCTGAAACTGGAGATATTCCATCCGGGTGAGGCGGAATGGGAAGCCTACCTCATCGATCCCGGCGGGGTGCGCCGCTCCCCCATCGTCACCTTCACCACCAGTCCCGTCAATCCCAACCGCGAAATCTATATCGGATTCCTCTCAGCCCAGTAAAGATGACGGCGGAACGGCTGCCCTTTCCGCTGTTTCATTGCGCTTCCGTCGCGACTCATGTCCGTCCCCAAACGGTTTCGTTCCCCCTCTGTCATCCTCATCCTGATTGTCTTGCTGGGATTTGGCCTGCGGCTCTTGCGACTGGATTTCCAGCCTTTATGGTGGGATGAGGGCTACTCGGTCTGGTTCGCTGCTCATTCATTGGGTGAGATGGTGCGGCTGACCGCAGCGGACATCCATCCACCTCTTTACTACGGCCTGCTGCATCTCTGGACCCTGGCCTTTGGCCCGAATCCTCTGTCGCTGCGACTTTTCAGCATTTTTGCCGCCATGCCCGCCATCCCTCTGGCTTATCTGTTGGGGCGAGATATGCGGGATCGAACAACCGGCTATCTGGCCGCCCTGCTGGTGGCGGTAAACCCCTTTGCGGTTTTTTACGCTCAGGAAATCCGCATGTACGGGCTGGCGGCTACGCTGAGTCTGGCAGCCATGTGGACCGGCTGGCGCTGGGGGATGGTCTCACGCAAAGACGCAAAGACGCAAAGGGATGAAAAAGATGCGGGGAAGGGGAACGCGGGTTGGAAATGGGGCATGGCCTATGGACTGAGCGTCCTGGCCGGGCTTTATACGCTTTATCTGTTCGCACTGCTGCCCCTGGCCCAATTCATCTGGATTCTCATCGCCCGCCGCGAGCGCATCAGGGCCTTTCTGATCAGTTTGGTTGCGGCCGGGCTGTTGTATCTGCCTTGGGTGATTTATGCCGGGCCCAAGCTGCTGAACTATGTGGCTTACAAGGTGGTCAAGGATAATGACCAGCCGCTCTCACTGACGATTTATCTGGGCCGCCATCTCAGCGCCTTCACCGTCGGGCATCTGGAAGGCCCGCTGGCGGCGCTGTGGCCGTGGGCGCTGTTACTGTTGATTCCGCCGCTGGCCGCGCTGATTTTTGCGAAATCCGATGTCGAACGATGGGGGAAACTGGCCTCGCCAGCGGTCTATCTTGCCTTCATCCTGCTGACGGCATTGATCATCGGCTTCGTGCAGCAACTGCGCGCCCCTTTCATTCCCCAGCGTTTCGAGCGGGTGTTGCTGTTTGCCGCACCGGCGCTGTGGCTGCTGCTGTCGCTGGGCGTCCGCAGTTTGTGGCGGGAATCCCGCGCCGCAGCGGTGATCTTTCTGGCTGTTTTGGCGCTGATGCAGGGGGCAAGTCTGGTTGCATTTTACACCACGCCCCGCTACGCGGATCGCGACTATCGGCCCCTCATCCACACCGTCTCCCAAAATTTGCGCCCGGGCGACAATATCTTTGTGATCTACCCCTGGCAGGCGGGCTATTTTCTGGCCTATCTTCCGCAGGATCAGGCTCCGACCCTTGTTCAGCCGGATGACGCCTGGATTCCCGATCGGGACGAAGCCCCCTGGCTCGTACTCAGCCCCGATCCCGACTGGACGCCCGCTGTAGAGCGCACCCTGGAGATGCTGCTCAGATTCGGCGGCGTCTGGTTTCCCGAACATCTCTCCCTGGGCGGCATCTTCGAGGCCAGAGTGGAGCATTATCTGGATGAAAACAGCTACTATCTCCTCAATCGGTGGTATGGCTCCGAAACTCGGCTCACCGGCTGGGACGCGCCGCGGGGGGCCGCCCATCTGAATGAGCTGGTAACGCCTCAGGTTTGGGAGAACGGCGTGCGGCTGACCGAAGCGGCTTATCCCGGTTACGCCTATCGCATTTTCTTCGATCTGACATGGGAGGGCGATGGGGCCATCACGCCTGAGGAGTTGATTAGCTCGTTGTGGCTGCGCGGGCCCGATGGACAGCGCTGGGCGCAGCAGGATGTGACGCCCTTTGCCCGCCCCGCGCCATCCCTGGCCCCGGACGCGCCCGCGCCCTGGCGCAACACCGACCGTATCGCCATGACTCTGCCCGCAGGCATGCCGCCGGGCGATTATGACCTGATGATGGCGCTGTTACACTCTGATCTCAGCCCGGTTTCGACAGATGGCCCCAATCCCGCGCCCGAAGTGTGGCTGCAAACCATCTCCCTGTCGCCGCCTGCGGTTGCGCCTCATCCCGACTATCCCGCGATGGCGCAGGGGCAGGGGATTGACTTTTTGGGGTATGATAAGGGAATCGGCCCCTGGCTCACGGGCGATGACATTGCGGTGACGCTTTTTTGGCATCCTGATGGCCCTCTCACGCCTGACCGCAATCTGTTCCTACAATTGCTGGATGGCGGAGGACGGATGGTCGCGGGCATGGAGAGCCCACCCATCCCCTGGCTGCCCACCAGCGCCTGGAGCGACGCCCCCTTGCGCACGCAGCACAAATTACGCGTCCCTGCCGATCTGCCGCCGGGCGAGTACCGGGTGATCGCCGGTTTGTTCGATCCACAAAGCAGCGAACGCATCGTCTGGGGCAAAAAAGACGCCCTGGAATTGGGATCGGTCATCATCGCAGCCCGCCCTCATGACTTCACTCCTCCCAGCCCCCGGCATCCCCTGGACTTGACCTTGCAGGGCGGACACAAATTGGTTGGTTATGATCTTGTCGCCCGCACCGAACCGGGCGCGCCGGTCAACCTCATCCTCTACTGGCGGCCCGATGGTCCCACCGGTAGCCATTACAGCGTTTTCGTCCATCTCATCGACCACGATGGCGACATCCTGGCCCAGGACGACGGCGAGCCCGCGAGCGGCGAGCATCCCACCACATCGTGGGTGGCGGGCGAGATCATCACCGACGCCCACGCCTTCCCCTTCCCCGCCGCCGACGCGGAAGGCCCCTTCGGCCTGGAAGTTGGGCTGTATGATCCCCTCACGGGCCAGCGCGTTCCCTTTGTGAACGCCGATGGGAAGATCATCGCCGATCACATCGTCTTGCCGCTGGAAAATGGGCAAAAGTAGCGCGATAATTTCGATACCAACACCTTTCAAATCCACGTAGCAACTGCTAAAAAATTGGAGGCATATTATGGGACGCGTCGTTCATCCCCCTAGAGGGATTGAATTGCATTGCAAAAACTGGTTGCTGGAAGCCCCCTACCGCATGATCCAGCACAATCTCGATCCGGACGTGGCGGGCGATCCCGAGAATCTTATCGTCTACGGTGGCAGGGGTAAAGCCGCTCGCAACTGGGAAAGCTTCGACGCCATCCTCGACACTTTGCGCAAGATGGACGTGGACGACACCCTGCTCATCCAGTCGGGCAAGCCCGTGGCCGTGTTCAGGACCCACGAGGATGCGCCCCGGGTGCTCATCGCCAACTCGAATCTGGTGCCCAAATGGGCCACCTGGGAGGTCTTCGATGAGCTGGAGGCCCAGGGGTTGATTATGTATGGCCAGATGACCGCGGGCTCGTGGATTTACATCGGCACCCAGGGCATCCTGCAGGGCACCTACGAGACCCTGGCCTCCCTGGCGATGCAGCAGGGGTGGCCCTCTCTCAAGGGCAAATTCACCCTGACGGGCGGCCTGGGCGAGATGGGCGGGGCCCAGCCTTTGTCCATCACCATGAACGAGGGCGTGGGCCTCATCGTCGAGATCGACCCGCACCGCATCCAGCGGCGGCTGGAAACCGCGTATCTGGATGTGGTGGCCGATGATCTGGATGACGCCCTGCGCCGGGTGGAGGAAGCGTTGGCAAAAGAAGATGCCATCTCCATCGGCCTGCTGGGCAACACGGCCGACGTGCTGCCCGAGCTGGTGCGCCGCGGCGTCACGCCCGACGTGGTCACCGACCAAACCAGCGCCCACGATCCCCTCTACTACTACCCCCGCGGCATGACCTTCGAGGAAGCGGTGGCCCTGCGGGAGCGCGACCCCGAGAAGTTCAAGGAGCTGGCGATGGAGAGTATGGCCCGACACGTGGAGGCCATGCTGGCCTTCCAGGAGCGGGGCGCTATCGTCTTCGATTACGGTAACAATCTGCGTCAGATGGCCTATGACGAGGGCGTGACCAACGCCTTCGATTATCCCGGCTTCGTGCCCGCGTACATCCGCCCCTTGTTCAGCGAGGGCAAGGGCCCCTTCCGTTGGGTGGCGCTCTCGGGCGATCCGCAGGATATTTACCGCACCGATGAAGCCATCATGGAGCTCTTCCCCGAGGACCATCATCTGGTGCGCTGGATCAAGATGGCGCAGAAGCGGGTCAAATTTCAGGGCCTGCCCTCCCGCATTTGCTGGCTGGGCTACGGCGACCGGGTCAAGGCCGGGCTCAGGTTCAACGAGCTGGTAGCCAGCGGCCAGGTCTCCGCGCCCATCGTCATCGGCCGCGACCACCTGGACGCGGGCTCGGTGGCCAGCCCCAACCGGGAAACCGAGGCCATGAGAGACGGCTCCGACGCCATCAGCGACTGGCCCATCCTCAACGCATTGATCAACGCGGTGGGCGGCGCCACCTGGGTCAGCTTCCACCACGGCGGCGGCGTGGGCATGGGCTACAGCCAGCACGCGGGTATGGTCATCGTGGCCGATGGCACGCCCGAGGCTGCGCAGCGGCTGCAACGGGTGCTGACCACCGATCCGGGCACGGGCGTGGTGCGTCATGCCGACGCCGGCTACGAGATCGCCATCCGCACGGCCAAAGAGAAAGGCATCTGGATGCCGATGTTGAAGTAGCCTGCAGTTTGAGGTCGGAAATCCGAAAATGCGTGAAATGTGATGCTCAAGGGCGGATCGATCGTCACGCATCACGTTTCACGCTGTCAAGCCGATCCCTCCGCCGCATTTTGCGGCTCCGTTGCCTCAAGGAGCAGAACATGATTGTCCGTATGTGGCATGGACGCGTGCCAACCGAAAAAGCCCGCGCGTACCGCGAGTTCCTCAACGCCCGCGCCATCCCCGACTACCAATCCACGCCCGGCAACATCAGCGTTTACATCCTCGAACGCCCGGAGGGCGAAGTCACCCATTTCATCACCATGACCTTCTGGGAGAGCCTGGACGCGATCCGGGCCTTCGCGGGCGACGATGTCGAGGTCGCCAAATACTATCCCGAAGACCAGGAGTTCCTGCTGGCGTTTGAGCCGACGGTCGTCCATTACGAGGTAGTGGGGAAGCGTTCCTCGTAATGTTATCGTTTGAGGCGGTTTGCTGAAAAATGATTCAGAATATCCGCGGCTCACGCCTTCATCGCCACCTGCTATGCCTTTACGCGGGGATGAAAAATTTGACCGAAAGCCCTTCCTTCACTATAATAAAATGCTGATCGCCTTGAAGAACGATCAGCCTTCGCCGACGTAGCTCAATTGGCAGAGCAGCGGTTTTGTAAACCGCAGGTTATGGGTTCGAGTCCCTTCGTCGGCTCCTCAGCCACATTTTTACCATTCGCAGTTTGCAAAAAGCACCCCTGTTTGGTAGAATGTCTCTGTTCACCCCCCTGGGTCGGTGTCCCGAGCGGCAAAGGGGGCGGGCTGTAAACCCGCTGGCAGTAGCCTTCGCAGGTTCGAGTCCTGCCCGGCCCATTCCGAGCCCACATAGCTCAGTCGGTAGAGCACATTCTTGGTAAGAATGAGGTCATCGGTTCAAGTCCGATTGTGGGCTCCTCAAACTACCGTTTCAACCATGGCCGTCTCCATTCGGGGACGGCCAAAAAATGCAATCAAGAATCACCGGACGCATTCCGTCCAAGCTGGAGGCAAAAACTCATGGCAAAGCAGCATTACGAGCGCAAGAAGCCCCACGTGAACGTGGGAACCATTGGCCACATCGATCATGGCAAGACGACGCTGACCGCGGCCATCACCAAGGCGTTGAGCCTGAAGGGGTGGGCGGATTTTTCGGCGTTTGATCAGATTGACAATGCCCCGGAAGAGAAAGCCCGCGGCATCACGATTGCCATTGCGCATGTGGAATATGAGACCGAGAACCGGCACTATGCCCATGTGGACTGCCCCGGTCACGCCGACTACATCAAGAACATGATTACGGGAGCGGCGCAGATGGACGGCGCCATCCTGGTGGTGGCGGCTCCTGATGGCCCGATGCCGCAGACGCGGGAGCACATCCTGTTGGCGCGTCAGGTGGAAGTGCCGGCCATTGTTGTGTTTATGAACAAAGTGGACATGATGGATGACGAGGAGCTGCTGGAGCTGGTGGAGCTGGAGCTGCGCGAGCTGCTGGACAGCTACGGCTATCCTGGGGACGAGATTCCCATCGTGCGCGGCAGCGCCCTGGAAGCGTTGATGTGTGAAAGCGACGATCCGGATGCCGAGTGCTACGCCCCTATCTGGGAGCTGATGCGAGTGGTGGATGAGTACATTCCCACGCCGGAGCGCGATGTGGACAAGCCCTTCCTGATGCCCATCGAGGACGTATTCTCGATCAAGGGCCGCGGCACGGTGGTGACCGGTCGTGTGGAGCGCGGGCGCATTTATCCCATGGACGAGGTTGAGATCGTGGGTCTGAAGCCGACCCGGAAGACGGTGGCCACGTCGTTGGAGATGTTCCGCAAGATTCTGGACTACGCCGAGGCGGGCGAGAACGTGGGCGTGCTGCTGCGCGGCATCAACCGCGATGAAGTGGAGCGCGGCCAGGTGCTGGCGAAGCCGGGCAGCATCACCCCGCACACCAAGTTCAACGCCGAGGTGTATGTGTTGAAGAAAGAAGAGGGCGGGCGTCATACGCCGTTCTTCGAGGGCTATCGCCCGCAGTTCTACATTCGCACCATGGACATCACGGGCTCGGTGCATCTGCCCGAGGGCGTAGAGATGGTGATGCCTGGCGACAATGTGAACATGGAAGTCGAGCTGATTTCGCCTGTGGCGTTGGAGGTGGGCTCCCGCTTCGCCATCCGCGAAGGCGGCCGCACCGTCGGCGCCGGCGTCATCACCGAGATTCTCGAGTAGAACGTCGCCCATCCCTATTTTGCTGTCAACCGGGGAGCAAGGAGTTGTCGCTTGCTCCCCATTCAGATTTTATCCTAAAAAGAGGTAAGTCACACTGTGGCTAAAAAAGGAAATCGCGTGCTGGTTACACTGGCCTGCACCGAATGCAAAGAGCGCAATTATCTTACAAGCAAAAACAGGCGCACCCAGACCGGACGGTTGGAAATGAAGAAATACTGCCCGCGTTGTCGTCGCCACACCTTGCATCGCGAGACAAAATAAGGTATTCTATACAATCGGGCCGCAGTTAGCATCGTTTGGCCTGATTTATTGAAGGCGAGTAGCTCAACTTGGCAGAGCGGCGGTCTCCAAAACCGCAGGTTGCGGGTTCAAGTCCTGCCTCGCCTGCTCTTGATGGCTAAGACACCGCTTGGGAAACCGGGCGGTGTCTTAAACCGTCAGGGCTTATTCACCCTCAGTCTTTTTCCTCCACAAGGAGCCAGGCATTCATGGCCAAATCAAAAAATGAGGCTTCTGCCAAAAAAGCTAACCCGGTAGTCAAATACCTGCGCGAAACCCGTGCGGAAATCGCTAAAGTCACCTGGCCGACTCGGGAAGAGTGGCTGCGGCTTAGCGGTATTGTTTTGGCTGTCACCGTCGCTATGGCGTTGATTTTGGGCATTACCGATGCCTTCAGCGCCCAGATCATGAACTTTATCCTGTATCGATAGGTTTTGATTTCACATTCCCTGCTCTCACACCCTCCAAACTCGTGACAGATCACTCTCGGCAAAACCAAAGTCCCGAAGACGAATTTGATATGGCTGGCTCCTTTCAGGATGATGGCGTCCTGTCGGACGACGTGACAGATGCCTCTGAGGACTCTCAGGAAGTGAATGATGGGCGCGAGTGGTATGTGGTGCACTGCTACTCGGGCATGGAGACCCGCGTCAAGCGCAATCTGGAACATCGGATTGAGTCCATGGCCATGGGTGACCGTATTTTTGCGGTCGTCGTTCCCACTGAAGAGCAGATCGAATTGAAAGATGGTGAGCGCCGCGTCGTCGAACGGCGCGTTTTCCCCGGTTACATCCTGGTGCAGATGATCCTGGATGACGACAGTTGGTCGGTCGTCCGCAACACCCCTGGCATCACCGGTTTTGTGGGCATTGGCAATCGCCCCACCCCCTTGAGCAGCGCCGAGGTCGATCACATCATGAGCCGTATCGAGGCGAGCCAACCTCGGGTGCAGGTCAATTTCAAACCTGGCGACAAGGTTCGCATCACCGAGGGCGCTTTTGCCGATTTTCATGGCACTGTTGAAGAAATCGATCTCGAACGCGGCAAGGTTCGCATCCTGGTTTCCATTTTTGGCCGCGAAACGCCTGTGGATGTCGATTTTCTGCAAGTCGAAAAATCCTGATACCACCCATCCAATGTATTGAACGGTCAGCGGTTTCTCGGATGAGAAGCTCGCGCCGACAGATAAATTTTTAGAGAAATCGGAGCACTTATGGCAAAGAAAGTAAAATCAGTCATCACCTTGCAATTGCCTGCTGGCAAAGCGACGCCCGCCCCCCCTGTTGGCCCGGCTCTGGGTCAGCACGGCATCAATATCGTGGGCTTCTGCAAAGAGTACAACGCCCGCACCAGCACGATGATCGGTAATATCGTGCCTGCCCAGATCACCGTTTATAGCGACGGCTCTTTCACCTTCATCACCAAAACGCCGCCTGCTTCCGACTTGTTGAAGAAGGCCGCGGGCGTCAAATCTGGCGCCGGCAATCCCTTGCTGGATAAAGTTGGCACTGTGACCCGGGCGCAGGTGAAGGAAATCGCCGAGACCAAGATGAAAGATCTGAACGCGGTTGATATCGAAGGCGCTATGCGCCAGATCGAAGGCACTGCTCGCAGCATGGGCATCGAAGTCGTCGAAGCGTAAATCAAATGATTGAGGGTCAATAGCGGATGGCCGTATCCCGCCAGACGGCGGCGGATTATCCGAACCTGAGCCCTTCGTCTTCATTCTTTTTTCACACTTGTGGCAGGGCGATGAAAAATGCGCCCGTTATGACCACGGAGGTTCAAAATGCCGAAACACGGAAAGAATTACAACATTGTTGCGTCCTTGATCGAGGACAGGCCTTATACGCCCGAAGAAGCTCTCGATTTCTTCAAGGAGCATCCCACCGCCAAATTTGATGAGACCATGGAAGTGCACATGCGCCTGGGCGTTGATCCGCGCCACGCTGACCAGATGGTGCGCGGCGTGGTTGTGCTGCCCCGCGGCACCGGCAAGAAAACCCGCATCCTGGTTTTCGCCGATGGCGAGGCCGCCCAGATAGCCGAAGAGGCGGGCGCCGACTACGTCGGTCTGGATGACATGGTGCAAAAGATCCAGGGCGGCTGGCTTGATTTCGATATGGCCATCGCCTTGCCCAAAGTCATGGGCAAAGTCGGACGATTGGGTCGGGTTTTGGGTCCTCGCGGCCTCATGCCCAGCCCCAAGGCCGGCACCATCGTGCAGCCGGGCGAGCTGAAACGCGTCATCGATGAGGCCCGCAAGGGGCGCGTCAGCTATCGCGTTGATCGCACCGGCAATCTGCACATTCCCTTTGGCAAACGTAATTTCGAAACAGAGGCCCTGCTGGAGAATCTGGCGGCGGTGATTGATTCCGTTGTCCGGGCCAAACCGGCGTCGGCCAAGGGCGCCTACATTCGCAAGGCTGTTATCGCCCCCACCATGGGGCCCGGAGCCAAGATCGATATCTCCGCCCTGACTGCTTTGCGTAGCATTCTGTCCTGACGACCTCTCCCCAGTTCATTCCAACAAAATAGCCTTCCGTCGAAGACAGCAGGCGTCTCATCCGAGACTTAATCCCCTGCCGAGGCGAAGTCAACCGGTCTGGAATTGCCTCCTGACTGAATGTATGCCTTCGCGTCGGCCCGATGCGAAGGTTTTTTTATCGTGAAGATCTTTGGTCATTAATCATTGATCTTTGACTTAATCCCAGGCAAAGGAGGTGATATCACTTGCCAATCACAAAAGCTCGTAAATCGGAACTGATCGAATCCTACAAGGAGATGATCGAGAAGAGCCACGCGATTGTTCTGGCGCAATATCTCGGGCTCACTGTTCAGGAAATGCAAAGCCTGCGCGGTGGTCTGCGAGAATCGGACGCCCGGATTGTGGTGGCCAAGAAGACTTTGATGAAACGGGCTCTGAACGAGCTCGATCGTCCTATCCCCGAGGACGCTTTCATTGGCCCTATCGGCTTCGTCTTTCTGGGCGAAGACATCGGCGCCGGGGCCAAAGCCCTGAAGGCATTCATCAAGGAGGCCGGCAAAGAGCGTTTCATCATTACCGGCGGCATCTTGGGCGAGACCATTCTGGACGCCGCGGCTGCTGCGTCTCTGGCCGACCTGCCCACCAAGGATGTCATGCGTGCATCGCTCATCGGCACGATTGTGGCCCCGATGACCTCGCTGCTCGGCGCCATCTCTGCGCCTCAGCGCGATATCGTTGGCGTTCTGCAGGCCCGTATCGACAAAGAGGGCGGCGAAGAAACTGCTGAAGCCGCTTAATCCCACCCATTCATCGATTCTGAAAAACATTCCTCTATAAAATCAAGGAGATTTTTACCATGGCAGATCTGGAAAAACTGTACGAAGACCTCAGCGCGCTGACCCTGTTGGAAGCTGCTG
>WGCR01000457.1 GCA_015493675.1 Anaerolineae bacterium | reverse complement strand
AGACGCTAAAGCGCCTTTCTTACAATGGTCGCGTTGTGAACAGCATGATTGGACTTCGCCAACAGTATCCTTCAGTCGGTGAGCGCAAAACGGGAACTAATTTTTAGACGGTTACTTATCACCCGAGTTGCTTCTTTTCCCAGGTGAAATACGCCTCGTGCAGCTGGCGGGTGATGGGCCCGGGCGGGCCGATCTCCACATCGCCGGCGCGGCGCACCGGCAGCACGCCCCGCCGCGTCGAGGTGATAAACGCCTCGTCCCACTGGGGGATTTCGGCGGCGGGCAGGGGACGCCGCTGGAAGGAAATACCCAGCTCCTCGGCCAGGGTCATCACCCGACGCATGACCGTGCCTTCCAGCACATCACCAAAAGGTGGCGCGGCCAGCACCCCATCCTGCACTACGAACACGTTGCAATTGGAGCCCTCGGTGACGTTACCATCGCGGTTGATCAGAAAAGCATCGTGTGCGCCGGCTGCCTGCGCGGCTTTGCGGGCCAGGCCCGGCACCAGGGTGTTGAAGGATTTGACCAGAGGCATCGCCCGCTCACCATGATAGAGGATCACCGAAACGCCGTTGGCATACTCTTCGGGCGAAGGCGGGGTGTAGGATTTTTCGTAGAAATAGACATCCGCATAGGGATTGCCCAAATCCATCACCAGCACCCGCATCAGCCCGTCGGGATTGTTGGCCATTGCCGTGAGAAACGACCATTTCAGCAAGGTGTCCATATTGGGTTTCAGCCGCAATTGCGCCCCTTCCACCGACTGGAACAGACGCTCAAGATGTTCTTCCAACGCCACATAGCGTCCACTTTTCACCAAAATCGTTTCATAAACGCCCAGCGCCCCCACCAATGAGGGCGTGAACACAGGAAAACAGGCTTCTTCTTTGGGGATCATCCGGCCATTGTGCAGGATGTAATCATAAACAGACATGGATCGGGCCTCCTGAAAGGATGATGACAGGCTTTGACGACAGATTTGATTATTGCATTCCTGTCTTACTCTCATTATACTGCTAATCGACAATTACATTCCAATCTCTCTCGAATAATGAGCCCATGACCACCACACCATCTGCAACCGGCGAGGCCCAACGGCCCATCTGGGAAAAATATCTCACTGACTACAATGAAGGCCTGGGGCTGGTATATGAACGCTTTGTCCTCAATGATTTTTTGGAAGCCCTGCGTCAGCGCTACGCGCTGGAGACCGTGCTGGAAGCGCCCATCTATGGCATGGCGGGCGTCACCGGCATCAACAGCGCGATGCTGGCCCGCAACGGTTGCAATGTCAGCCTAGTGGATGACATCCCCGAGCGGGCCGAGGCCGTGCAACGTATCTGGGGCGAGCTGAGTCTCACGCCCGACATGCACGTCATCTCCCCCGATAACTGGGGTCGCCTGCCCTTCGACGACAACAGCTTCGATATGACCTGGAACTGGGCGGCGCTGTGGTATTTGCCTGACGCCGCGGGTCTGCTGCGAGAACTGGTGCGCACCAGCCGCAAGCTGGTCTTTGTGGCCATGCCCAACAGCATCCAGGTAGGTTACTGGATTCGCAAGCATGTCATTGACAAGGAATTTTTCGACACCATCGATGAACGCTGGGCCGACATCGAGCGGGTGCGCTGGACCCTGCGCAACGAGGGCGTGCAGATCATCGCCAGCGGCGTGCTGGATGTGCCCCCCTGGCCCGACACCGTGATGCCCGCCAACGAAGTGCTGCAGCGCCTGGGCATCCGCAGCAAGAAGCTGGAAGACCAGTTTACGGGCGATAGCTGGGAGTGGAATACGATGGCCTACTATCTGGGCCAACAGCCTGATCTCTACGATCGGGTCATCAAATATGCTTGGCTGGATCACGCCCGTCTGCCCTGGCAGATCAAATCAGTCTGGGCGCACCACCGCTGGCTGCTGGGCATGATCGACAGCTAACAGCCAACAGAGAAATAACGAACAATCATCGGATGAAACGAATATGAATTCAAATGCTTCCACATTCTCCTTCAACGATTTTCTCTCACGTTATCCGCAATACAACAGTTCGCCTGTCCTAAACACGTTGCGGGAGCAGGAGTACCAGCGGCTGGACGCGCGAAATCAGGTGTATCTGGATTACACCGGCGGCGGGTTGTATCCCGAAAGCCTGGTGCAGGAGCATGCTGATTTTCTGCTGACCTATGTGCTGGGGAATCCTCATTCGCAAAATCCCACATCGAAAGCCTCCACCGAGCTCATGAAGCAGGCCCGGGCCGATGTGTTGCGCTATTTCCGGGCCGATCCCGACGAATACGAAGTCATCTTCACACCCAACGCCAGCGGCGCCCTGAAACTGGTTGGCGAGAGCTACCCCTTCCAGCCGGGCAGCCACTTGGCGCTGGTGGCCGATAATCATAACTCGGTGCATGGCATCCGCGAATTCGCCCGGCATCGGGGCGCGCACATCAGCTACGTCCCTCTGGAGCCCCAAACGCTGTGCTGCCCCGACTTGCGGCCCTATCTGGAAAACAGGGACGAGACCAAGCCCAATCTGTTCGCCTTTCCCGCCCAATCCAACTTCTCCGGCGTGCAGCACCCGCTGCGGGCCATCGAGCTGGCGCACGAGCTGGGCTATGATGTCATTCTGGATGCGGCCGCTTTCGTGCCCACCAACCGCCTGGACCTGAGCCAGGTGCGGCCCGACTTCGTGCCCATCTCCTTCTACAAGATGTTTGGCTATCCCACCGGGGTGGGCGTACTGATTGCCCGCAAGCAGGCCCTGCGCAAGCTGCAACGTCCCTGGTTTGGCGGCGGCGCCGTGCGTCTGGTTTCCACCAAAGCCGATCTTTACATCCTGGCCAACAATCACGAAGCCTTTGAGGATGGCACGCCCAACTATCTCAGCCTGCCCGCCATCAGCATGGGCCTGCGCTATATGGAAGCATACAACGTCGACCGCATTCACGATCGAGTGATGGCGCTGGTCGGATATTTACTGGAAGAGATGCAGAAGCTCGTTCACAGCAATGGCGCTCCCTTAGCGCGTATCTACGGGCCCACCGATACTGACTCCCGCGGCGGCGCCATCGCCTTCAACCTTATGGATGCGGAGGGGCATTTCTTCCCCTACCAACTGGTTGAAAAGGAAGCCAATGACAACGGCATTTCCATCCGGGCGGGATGTTTCTGCAACCCCGGCGCGGGCGAATTCAGCCTTACCATCACTGCCGAAGAAGTGCGAAAATGTGTCAAGCAGGCCACCACCGATGGTATTTTCGACGTAAACGCCTATCACAAATGCCTGGGCAGCAAACCCAGCGGTGCGGTGCGGGCCTCGTTGGGCCTGGCCAGCAATTTTGAAGATGTCGCCCGATTTTTGACATTCCTCGCCTCCTTTCTGGATCGCGAGGCCACAAACGCGGAAGGCGACCACTACTGCTGACAAGGGACCACGCCAGCAGAGGAAAGTCAAGCCCCAATTTTGTATAATGAAAGCGCTTTCATCGCCAAATTCAACCATTCAGGAGCCCAAAATCATGTCCCCTAAAATTACCTTTCCCCAGGGTTTTCTCTGGGGTGCAGCCACATCATCTTATCAAATCGAGGGAGCCTGGAACGAAGATGGCAAGGGCGAATCCATCTGGGACCGGTTCGCTCACACGCCCGGCCGCATCTTCGATCAGAGCACCGGCGATGTAGCCTGCGATCATTATCATCGCTGGGAGCAAGACCTGGATTTGATGGCGGAGCTGGGCCTGCAAGCCTATCGCTTCTCCATCGCCTGGCCTCGCATCATCCCTCAGGGCCGTGGAAAAGTCAATGAAGCAGGCCTGGACTTCTATGATCGGCTGGTGGATGGTCTCTTGGCCCGCGGCATCACGCCTTTCGCCACCCTCTACCACTGGGATTTACCCCAGGCCTTGCAGGATGAAGGCGGCTGGCCCGTCCGCTCCACGGCCGAGGCATTTGTGGATTACGCGGATGTGGTCAGCGCCCGCCTGGGCGACCGCGTCAAGCACTGGATCACGCACAACGAGCCCTGGGTGGCAGCCTTTTTGGGCTACGGCATGGGCATCCACGCCCCGGGCATCCAGGATTTTCAGCAAGCAGTATCCGCTTCGCATCACTTACTGCTCTCCCACGGCTGGGCCGTGCCGGTGATTCGGGCCAATAGCGAGGATGCGAAGGTGGGCATCACACTCAGCCTCAATGATGTCATTCCCGCTTCGCCCAGCCCGCAAGACTACACCGCCGCCCGCGAAATCGACGGTTTCACCAATCGTTGGTTTCTCGATCCGGTCTATGGCCGGGGATATCCCGCCGACGTAGTCGAATGGTTCGAGCGGGTGCACAATGCGCAGATGAAGGTCGTTCAGGATGGCGATATGGCAGTCATCGCCGCGCCCACCGATTTCCTCGGGCATAACTACTACACCCGCACCGTGGCCCGGGGCTCGGGTGACGACAATCTCCCGCCCACCGTCACCACAGAGGGCTCGGAATTCACTGAGATGGGCTGGGAAGTTGCGCCCCAATCCCTGTTCCGGATGCTCAGCCGCTTCCACTTCGAATACCAGATTCCCAGCATTTACATCACCGAAAACGGCGCATCCTTCCCCGACAAAGTCTGCAAGGAGGGCCACGTGCATGATGATCGCCGTCTGGCTTACCTCAAGGCCCATCTCAAAGCCGCCCATGACGCCATCGAATGCGGCGTGCCTCTGCACGGCTACTTCGCCTGGTCCCTCATGGACAATTTCGAATGGTCCTTCGGGTACACCAAGCGATTCGGCGTCGTTTATGTCGATTTCGAATCACAACAGCGCATTGTCAAAGAAAGCGGCAAGTGGTACAGCAAAGTCATCGCCAAAAATAGTTTTGAGGACTAAACAACATCATGATCGAACAAACCCATCTTTACCAGGAAATCCATGAACAACCGGCGGCCGTGGCCCGGCTTTTGCAAGAAGATCAAGAAGTGATCAAGGCGCTGGCGGCCGAAATCCGACGGCGGGACGTCAGCCACGTGATGATCGCGGCCCGCGGCACCAGCGACAACGCCGCCCGCTACGCCAAATACCTTTTCGGCGCCCATAACCGCCTGCCCGTGGCCCTGGCCGCGCCCAGCCTCTACACCATCTACCATCAGCCGCCCCGGTTCGGCAACGCTTTGGTGCTGGGCGTCAGCCAGAGCGGCAAAAGCCCGGACATCGTCTCGGTGCTGGCCGAAGCCCGCAAGCAGGGTGCGCTCACCGCAGCCATCACCAACATCTCCGATTCCGATCTGGCCCGAACAGCGGATTTCGTGCTGCCTCTGCACGCGGGCGACGAGCTGGCTGTGGCCGCCACCAAAACCTACACCACCGAGCTGGCCGCCATCGCCCTGCTCAGCACCCTGCTGGGCGGCGACGCGGCGCGGCTGGACGAATTGATGCAGATGCCCGATCGCATGGCCCAGGTCTTCGAGATCGAACAGGACATCCCGCGCGTGGCCGAGCGCTACCGCTATCTCTCCGCCTGCGTCACCGTGGGCCGGGGCTACAACTACGCCACCGCCTTCGAGCTGGCCCTGAAGTTGAAAGAGCTCACCTACACCGTGGTGGAGCCTTACAGCAGCGCCGATTTCTTGCACGGGCCGCTGGCGCTGGTGCAACACGGTTTCCCCGTCATTATCATCGCTCCCTCGGGCAAGATGCTGCCCGAAATGCGCGAGTTCATGGCTACGGTCAAGGGCCGCCAAGCCGAGCTGCTGATCGTTAGCGATGATAACGCCACGCTGACCGACGCCCGCATCCCCCTGCGCCTGCCTGCGGGCGCGCCCGAATGGCTCTCACCGCTGATTACCATTCTGCCGGGCCAACTGCTGGCCATGTACCTGGCCGCGGCCCGCGATTACGACATCGATCAACCCCGGGGCATCCACAAGGTGACGGAGACGATTTGATTTGGGTGTGTCCAAAATGAGTTGGAGGTCGAGGCTGGCAAACGCAGAACCGCTCCGGGAGGTGGGGGATAACTTGTTTGCCGCCTGTCACCTTTTCGCCAGGCAAGAATGAAAATTTTCTCCACGACCTTTGCACCCACCTCCCGGAGGTCGGGCTAGCCCTACAAGCTGGCGGGCGGCCCGTTCCCTGGCATCCGCCTTTTTTTCTTTCTACCGGCTTTTCAGTACAATGTCTTTGTTTCTTGTCGGATTATCATCTCATTACTCGCAACCATCGCCCATCCTCCTCATGTCCCTCAAACCCCTGGTCATGTGGGCCCGAGACCAATATCCCGAGCCCTACAAACTCCGCTACACGCAGCGCACGCCCACGGAAGCCCGCGGCCTCGTCCTCATCGACGGCCAATGGCTTCCCTTTGTCTACGATCGGGAGAACCTGGTGATCACCCTGGGCGAAGGGGAGGACGCCCGCGTCATTCTCATCAACGAATGGGGCTGGGAGCAGGGCAACAGCCCGTTCTTTCTCACTTCGTGAGGGTGCATGACAACCGCCATCTTCCTCAAACCCAACAAAGACAAACCCCTGCGCCAGCGCCACCCCTGGCTCTTCAGCGGAGCCATCGCCCGGGTGGAAGGCGCGCCCGCGGCCGGAGAGATCGTCGATGTGCGGGCGAGAGACGGACGCTGGCTGGCCCGAGCCGAGTTCAATCCCCGGTCGCAGATCCGGGCCCGGGCCTTCTGCTGGGATGAGACAACGCTCATCGATGAAGATTTCTGGTACGAACGGCTGGCCGCAGCCATCGCCCGCCGCGACGCCCTCGCACCCGGCGCAGAAGCCCAACGCCTCGTCTTCGCCGAAAGCGACGGACTGCCGGGGCTGATCGTGGACCAATACGGCCAGCATCTGGCAGTGCAACTCCTCACCGCCGGCGCCGAAGCCCGCAAAACCATGACCGTGCGCCACCTGCGCGCCCTGCTCGACCCCGCCAGCATCATCGAGCGAGACGACCCCATGCGCCGCAAAGAGGGCCTGCCGCCCGCAGCCGGCGCGCTGCACGGTCAGCCCCCCGCCGATCCCCTGACCATCACCGAGAA
>WGCR01000456.1 GCA_015493675.1 Anaerolineae bacterium | reverse complement strand
CCCCAGCATGGTAATGGCCCGCTGCACCCGATCCACTGTCTCCTGGGCCACGGGCGCAGTGCCATTGACCACGCGACTGACTGTAGCGATGGATACGCCCGCCAGATTGGCGACATCGGAGATAGTTGCTCGTCGTTTGCGGAGAACGGTCATCGGTCGTGAAATGAAATCAGGCGCTGTCCGGCAAGTGAAAACGCTTTCTTCTCAAGGAAAAATTCTGGTTCTGACGTTTTCTGTGGATCGACGCTGAAAACGCCTCCAGTCACTGATTTCGAGCCTCCAGAGGTAAGCCTTAACGGTTTATATAGTATGCTGTCCACTACGACACACTATATGGGCATACCTCAAATGGGTTATTTTGGTGATCCACAGAATCCGTCAGAACTAGGAAAAATTCAATATCGTCGCTAAAATATCTCGTTTCAAAAAGATTTGATCGCTGAAGGACACTGATTTTTGCAAATTACTTGATTCAAATCCGGTCAGGCTCAAATATGATGAAAGCGTTTTCTGAAAGCGCTTTCATCATAACACACAGCCCCTGTCGCTGTCAAGGGGGGCGCCAAATTTTCCTGCAAACTCCCCGCCCGATTTCTCTCTCCCCCCGGCAGATTGATTTGCAAATAGACGATAGACGATGTCAATCGCCGAATATCACCGCCCACGCCTATCGTCCATCGTCATTTTCATCGGTATCGACGTTGGTTTTCCTGCTGGACGCCTGGCTCGTAAATGGCTGCATTCAACACACTGGTCATGCGCCGTGGCCGCGTCGGGCACGATTCTGGCGGCGCGTCAGGCCAACGCCAGTCTCAAAGTGCGTTACATTTGGCGCATGCTCCGAATGACGCGCTTTATATTCTGTATCTCCGCCCCGATACGTCGCCTACGTCCCTTCGTCCCGGGCCTCGGTGGCGGCATTCAGCAATTTATGGATCATGCGATCTCGAAATTCACGCACGCCCGGAATATAATCGTAAATCGCCAGAAGGAATAAGGCTCCGGCCACGATAAACAGCGGCCAGCCGGGCGTCAGTACAAAACCAAGAATGAAAGCAATGGCTGTCAAGCCCAATCTGATGAGGCGGGTGCGCTGGCTCATGGCCGGAATTTTCATCACCTCGTCCGAAAGCGCAGCGTCAAACATCAGTGTCAGATCGGAGCGGCCCAGCGCCCCGGTCCGTCGTCCGATCTCCTCGCCATCCCGATAGACGATGGTGGTGGGAATCCCCAACACGTCCAGTTTTTTCACCAGTGGCTGCGATTCATCGGCATTGACTTTCAAAACGTCCACGCGCCCGGCATAGACCTCCTGCAACTCCTCCAGGACGGGCTCCATGCGGCGGCAAGGAGCGCACCAGGGCGCCCAAACATCCACGACAATCGGACGCTGAGAATTCTCTATTTTTCGGAAAAATATCTCTGATTTCATGATGACAAGGATACCTCATGGGTGCGATTTCCGCAACGACGCCGCGCTCCGATTTCCTTTATCTTACATAACGCAAACGAAAATGTTTTGGGGTATGTGAAAGAGTGTGGTACAAGAAGATTTCGGGCCATTTTCCATCGCCCATCCCATCCCCATGAAGGAAAAGAAATATGCGTAAACGATCTTTGCTAATTGTTTTGGTTATTCTCATCACGGCGTTGATTATCAGTGCTTGTGGCGCCAAACAGCCCGATACGCCCGCACCTGAACCGACATCGCCGCAGGCCACAGAAATCCAGCCGCCGTTCAAAATAGATACGAGTGACTCAGATGGCATGTGCAGTGAGACCGAAACTGCAGCGCCATGCCCGGAGGCCCGGCCCTGGCATTTTGTGGTGATCGTCTGGTGAAAGCGGGCGTCACCAAGGGGTTGTGCCTGATCCTGGAGGCGAATAACACGGCATTGCAAGTTCGCTGCCAGGGTTTCGCCGATGTGCTGAGCAACGCCAATGGCTCGGTGACAAATCTGATAGTAGAGACAGACGATGCCGCTCAGGCCCAAAAGATGATCGCTGACGCCCTGGCGCAGGATGCGGGCGTCAACGGCATCCTGGCCCTGGGGCCCAGTGTGGGGGAACCGGCGCTTGCCGCCTTGCAGGAGAATGGTCTGGCGGAGAAGGTCAAACTGGCCGCATTCGATCTCTCCCCCGCCATGCTTCAGGCTCTCCAGAATGGCGAGATGCTATTCCTCATCGACCAGCAGCCCTATTTGCAGGGCTATCTCCCCATCATGTATCTGACCCTGTACAATGAAAATCTCAGCGAACCTGCGGCCAAGATCACCCTCACTGGCCCCGATATCATTACCAGTGAAAATGCGGCCAAGGTGCTGAAATACTCGCAAGAGAGCTTGCGCTGATTTTCTCTCATCCAGCACGCAAAAACGCCCGGTTCTTACAGCCGGGCGTTTTTTATTCAGATGGGCGTGGGTTCCTGGCTATGGCTGCAAAAAGAAATCTGAGTCGTGATCATGATCGTGATGATGCCCGAGCCAGAGCTCGGCCTGCGTTTCATCGAAAATGTAGGGATCGAGATCTTCGTTGATGATCTCCACCTCGCCCTCCATCGCGATGCCTTTGCCGAAGACCACATCGCCCCGCACCACCAATCTGTCGCAATGCAGCAAGGAAGGCGGCCCGTAGGGAAAACGGACGTCGAACTGGTCGATGAGTTTGTAGAAATTCGGGTCCAAATCCACCACCACGGTCCGGTCGGCGCGCTGGGGATGCAGCATCACCCGGTAGTCGTCGGTGAGGATGAAGGCATCAGAGCGGACGGCCAGGAGCTCGTTGGTGGTCTTGACAGGGGAAAAGCGGCTGCGGGGCACGCGCAGAGCCCGGGCGCCCTCGAAAACAGCAATGGCCGATCCCATAGCGGTCTCGACCTGATACACGGGTGTGGAATCGGGATCGCGGGGATCCACGGTTTTGCTGTTGCGGATCATGGGCAGGCCCAGGATGCCGTTTCTCTGCGCCATCACTCGCTTGAGAGTGGGCAGGTGGAACCAGAGGTTGTTGGTGTTGAAGTAGCGGTGACGGGAGATATCCTGAAATGCGGCTTTGTCCTCATCCGGGCATTGAGCCGATTCTCGCAAGATAAGCTGATTGTCACTCTGACGTCGGGCCAGATGCCCGCCCTTGCGATCGGCTTCGGTTCTGTCTGCAACCTCCATCATGAAAGGCAGCCGATTTTCGGCAAAATAACCGAGAATAGCCGTATCCAGGGCAGCGCCCAGGTTGTCGGAGTTGGACACAAACGCGTATTCATAGCCATGCGCCAGCAGGATTTCCAGCATACCGCTGGTGACCAGGGCGGTGTAGATGTCGCCGTGGCCGGGCGGCGCCCACTCCAGCGCCGGATTCGCTGGCCAGGAAACCGGCTCTAGCGTGTCTTGCCGGACTTTCGGAGCCTTGTTCTGGACGAAGTCCAGAGGAATGTCGCCGATCAGGTCGGGATAATTTCTCAGTAAGGCCAGGGAATCAGCCCGGGTGTTAAAGCTGTTCATCAAGACCAGAGGGATGCCATGATGCAGGGCGTGGCGGGCGATGATGTCCAGAAAGGTGAGTCCGTTCTTGACGGGCAGCAGGGATTTGGCCTTTTCCAGCCCCATGCTGGTGCCCAACCCGCCATTTAACTTGATGAACACGGTCCGGGCCAGATGCTTTTCGCCCGCCCGGGCCAGGTCCCCGGGCAGTTGCCCCGCATCGGGCAGATCCTGCACCGGTTCGATCTCCTCTTCGGGAATCGCGCCCGTTTCACCCGCGAGCAGTTGGGCGTAGTAATGACGGAAGGTCTCGATGAAAAGCTCGGGCAAGGCCTCGGCCTGCATTCGGGTCTGAAATGGGAAAAACCGTTGGTCAAAATCGCTCATGGTCATTTTCTCCCCAGGATGGTTTCGAAATCAGCAACGGTCACGCCATCGAACTCGCCAAAGGTGTATGGCTCACGGCTGGCGATAGGGGCGGGCACATGGGTCACCAACTCGTCCCACTCCTCCTGAGAGAGAGATGTGATAAAATCAGCGAAGGCGCTGGAGGCGGGATTGGGCGGCAGATACCGGCGATACATGGCCGCCATGCTCTTGAGCATCCCCAGATAGGGCTGGAGGTCGGTGGTGGTAGAGAGGGCGTCGCTGTCAATCCAGGCAATGGGGACTTTGGCGATGCTGCCCGGCCGCCGCAACTGGGTTTTCACCAGCAGCTCGATATCAAAGGCAAATTGCTTTTCCAGCATGTCTTCCACGATATCTCGCGCGACTTCGGCCCGAAAGGCCTTGAATCCGGCCTGGGTGTCCACGATGTCGTTGAGGTTGGCAATGACCCGCTTCCACAGGTAGATAAACAGCTTGCCTCGCAGGTTGCGCGTGCCCGTCTTAACCACGATGGATTCGGGCTCGCGGCGGGAGCCGATGGCCGCGTCGGCCCCATCCGTGATCGGCCCCACCAACAGGCCCGTCTGCCCCAGATGAGTGGAGAGGTCGGCGTCGGTGAAGAGGACGATATGGTTGGGAATATCTTTTTGGGCGGCCACCCACATGCCGTATTCGATGCTGCCGCCCTTGCGGCTGTCATCGGTGTGGGTCAAGGGGCGAATCACCGGCAAATCCTGATCAATGGCATCCTGCAAAAAGAGCACATGCACGTTGTCCCCATCATATTTTTCAGCCAGAATCCGCTGAGCGATGCGCCCGCTGCCATCGGGACAGCCATCATCCACCACATACATCTCCCAGGAAAAATGGGGAAACTCTCCCATCAGCCAGTTCAACTGCCCGATTTTGCGCATGAGAAAGTTCTCTCCCAGCGGATTCTCCTCTTTGGTGAGGATGCGGATGTTTTCCTTATACACGGCAAAAACCACGGATACGTGCGTATTCCGGTCGATTTCGGAAAGGATCTGCTTGGATTTGGCCAACTTGGCCGCCAGATGAAGCATAAGCGGATAAGCATCCTTCTTGCGGGACAACTCAGCCTCCAATTCTGCCAATTCCGAAACAGATGGATACGCCTCCCGGAGCCGATCTGCCGCGCGGACGGCGTGTTGCAAATGCTCCTCGATAGTAAGGTCCAGTGGCTCGGGGGCCGACTGGCTGATTTCCTGAATCAACGGGGCATCAGTCATTTCAGGCATGATAACTCCTCGAAGTGTGATGGTTTGTCTCGACAAAGCTGGCTTGATTATACATGCTGCCAAAGAAATCAGCGAAGTAAGCATCCGGGCGTCTTTTCAGACGCTTGCACAAGATGGCGACGCATGCGATACTTGAAGCCACTTCGATATCCCACACTCAAAGGAAATGAACCATGACCGACGAAGCCTTGCAGGCCCGATTCGAGGCAGCAACTCAAGCCGCCACCCAATTGCCCCAGCGCCCGGACACTGACACGCTGCTCAAACTTTATGCCTACTACAAGCAGGCATCTGCGGGCGATGTGCAGGGAAAACGTCCCGGCTTCACCGATTTCGCGGGCCGGGCTAAATATGACGCCTGGAAGAAATTGAAGGGCATGCCTCAGGATGTAGCCATGAAGCGCTATGTGAAATTGGTGGAAAAACTGCAAGGGAAATAGCAGGAACAACTATACACCTACCCTTTCATATCGAGGCAAAAACCACAAAGACACGAAGGGAAAAATAGAAGGTTTTCTTCGTGTCTTCTTAAACCTTCGCGCCTTCGTGGCAAAGCGTTGTGTGGGATACCTGTATAGTTACTAGCAGGAAACCACAAAGGCCTTGGGATATCCCAAGTTTT
>WGCR01000455.1 GCA_015493675.1 Anaerolineae bacterium | reverse complement strand
CTTTCATATCGAGTCAAAAACCACGAAGGCACGAAGGGGAAAATAGAAGGTTTTCTGGCTCTTTTGGATTTCAGGAGGTTGACTGCTTTTTGACCTCCGGGAGGTGGACGAAAGCCGCCTGATCAAGCCAAAAGCTACCCGTCCACCTCCCGGAGGTCGGAACACCCCACAAAATCCGGTTGAACCGGTTTTCTTCGTGTCTTCGAAAAGCTTCGAGCCTTCGTGGCAAAGCGTTGTGTGGGATGCTTGTATAGTCACCAATTCGCAAAAAAAGGATGACGGCGTGTAAAATAACAGCATGCGCATTGCCGTTCTCTCCGACATCCACGCCAATCTGACGGCGTTACAACGCGTCCTGGAAGAAATCGATGCGTTGCAGCCGGACGCTCTGTGGTGTCTGGACGATACGGTGGGTTATGGCCCACGCCCTCAAGCCTGTGTGGATGTGATTCGCGAACGGGCGGATGTGTGTCTGGCTGGCAACCATGATCTGGCGGTGACGGGACAAATCGACCTGGATCATTTCAATCCCATCGCCCGCGAAGCGGCGCTGTGGCATCGAAAGCATCTGGATGCCGAAAGCCTGCAATGGCTGGCCAGCCTGCCGAGCAAAGCGGTTGTCGCAGGGACGACCCTGGCGCACGGCAGTCCGCGGCATCCTGTCTGGGAATATGTGGGGGATGCCAATACGGCGGCGGAGAATTATCACGCTTTCGAGACGCCCCTTTGCCTCATCGGTCACAGCCATCAGGCCAGAGCATGGCAGATGACTATGAAAAATGCGCATGTCCATGTGGAATGGGTGATGGAAACACCGGGCGTCGCCCTGACGCTGAACCTGAACGATAAATGGCTGCTGAATCCGGGCAGCGTCGGACAGCCGCGGGACCATGATCCGCGGGCGTCTTTTGCATTACTGGACACCGGGGCCTGGCAATGGACCTGGCGCCGCGTTGAATACGATATCGCAGCCGTGGAACGGGACATCATAGCCGCGGGCCTGCCGGAGATGCTGGGGCGACGACTGTATCTGGGATGGTGACATCATAACATTTTCGTTAGAGGGCGATGCACACAGGCATTGATCGCACACATCTTCATAACGCGTACGACGGGATCGCCGTAGATAACGCGGAGATGGCGGATTTTCACGGATTTTTTTGCTCATAATCTGCGTCCATCCATCGCCTCAGCGTCATCCGCGACGAATCTGGCTGCACTGAACGCCAGAAATGCCTCTTGTTACATGAATTGTAACGTTTTTGGCCATTGACTTGCACTCCGTATCTGCCAGAATAGAGGCGAGGGCGGCGCTCATTGAGGCTGCCGCACAACGGAACAATTCCTTCATTGACGTCGTTAAGGAGACAGACAATGAAAAATCACCCAACCACACTTCATCATGATTTTCCTGAGGAGGAGAGTATGAAACGTCCACAGATTGCCATACTGGTTTTGCTGCTGGCGGCATTGTTGCTGTCAGCTTGTGGCGCCAGCGCACCGGCGCCACAAGTCGCCGAAAAGCAGATGTCCCCCAGCAATGATGCGCGTGTTGAAAGCCCGGCGGCAACCGAAGCCCCTGCAGCCGTCGAAACAGGCGGCGTCAGCGGTGCGCCCGCCAGCGAGCTGATTCAGGAAACGCGCAAGATCATCTACAATGCCAACATGACGCTGATTGTCGACGATACGGAGTCGGCGGCGCAGGAGATCGCGGATATGGCGGTGGGCATGGGCGGATATGTCGCCAACATGAATGGCTATCGTCAGGGCGACCGCATGATCTATGACATCACCATTCGCATTCCCGCTGAAAAGTTCGAGGCCGGTCGCAGTTCCCTACGCAGCATCGCCGTGCGAGTAGAGAACGAACAGGTGAACACCGATGACATCACCGATCAGTACTACGACATCGACGCCCGGCTGCGCACCCTGAAAGCCACCGAAAAAGAACTGACCCAACTGCTGAAGGAAACGCGGGAGCGGGGCGGCAAAGTCACAGACATCATGAAGATCTATGACCGCCTGATCCAGATCCGCAGCCAGATCGAATCGCTGCAAGGGAAATTGAACCGGCTGGACAAACTGACTGCATTCT
>WGCR01000454.1 GCA_015493675.1 Anaerolineae bacterium | reverse complement strand
ATTCTGAAAAGTGACGTAAGGTTGATTGATGGTGGTTGCTGCGGGCGTGGGGGAGGCAAAAGGCGTAGCCTGGGCGTCGGCGGACATCCCTAACACTGCGGTGAGGAGTGCGCTGAAACCGCTCACGAAAAACCATTTCAGGCGAGTATTCCTGTAATTCATGAAGAGAATTATACACCTGAAGACGGGGAGCGGCCAGTTCCCCGCTATTTCGGCAGCACCAGCAGAGGATCGATCAGATAACCGTAGTCCCGGATCTCGAAATGCAAGTGCGGCCCTGTGGAGTTGCCCGTTGAGCCCACGCTCCCGATCATCTCGCCCTTTTGCACGATGTCACCCGGCTGTACGTAGTATTCGCTGAGATGTGCGTAGAGCGTTACATAATCAATGCCGTGATCGATGATGATGCGATAGCCGTAGCCGATCTCGCTCCAGCCTGCTTTCACTACCCGGCCTGTATCTGCGGCGTAGACGGGCGTTCCCCGGGGCGCCGCCAAATCCACGGCCATGTGTTTGCCATGCCTGAAACGCTGGCTGATCCAAAAACTGTCGCGCGGCAGAGGCCAGATGAAATCGCCATCGCCATACCACCAGCCATCCTGCTGCGGGCGGGCCAGATTCAGCTCGGCCGGATCATGATAACGGCTGCGGGCGTTGGGGATGAGGATAGTCTGGCCGCGATGCAAAGCGGCGTCAGCCGTCAGGTGATTTTCGGGAACGGCAATCAGGCTTTCGGGCGTGACGCCGTACCAGGCAGCGATCTTATCCAGGGTCTGGCCCGATTTGACGACATGGCACAGATCGCTCAGGGCGGGAATAACGATACGTTGTCCCGGCATCAGACCTCGCACTTCGTCCCCGCCCTCGGTGCGCACACAAGACATGGTCTTCGCATCCCGACCGAATTCCATTGCCAGATCGTTAAGCGTGTCTCCCGGTTTCACTACATAGACAAAACTATCCACCATGGGATTGGTTTCATCGTCACCAGCCTCTTCCGTTATCAGCGATGGACCCTGCGCAGACAGGAATGGCAGAAAAATAGTTGTGCCGCCATCTCCGGGCGCGGGAATATCCTCCGGACGGGGCGCAGGCGTCGGTGATGGCGTGACAGTGGCCGGCGGCAAAAAGGCAGGCGTCGGCGTAGCTGGGGGCTGGAAAATGTTGGGAGGCTGCGGCGGCCCGGCGGCAGTGACTGCCAGTGAGGGCATCAACAACAGGAAAGCAAAAAGGAGCGCCGCAAGGCCCCGGAAGCGAATAGGCATGATAAACGGGAAAAACTGGCTTGCAGTTGGACAAATACCACGGTTGCCTCTATGATAACAGATGATGCATCGATCTTCAATACCTCATTTTGATTATTTTTCACCGTTCATCCCGATAGACGCCCCATGGGTTTAGCCGATCTGCACATGCACTCCACCTTCAGCGATGGCGTGGCCACCGTTGAAGCCATCCTCTACCATGCGTCCGCGCACACCGATCTCGACGTCATCGCCATCACCGATCACAATACGCTGGCCGGAGCCATGCAGGCGCTGGCGCTGGCGGATCAATTTCGGGTGGCGGTGGCGCCGGGCATGGAGATCAGCACGACGGAGGGGGATCTGCTGGCGCTGTTTATTACTGAGCCCGTGGCCGCGGGAATGACGTTTGTGGACACCGCCCATCGGGTGCGAGAGATCGGCGGGCTGCCCTTCGCTCCGCATCCCTTCGATATCCTGGCCCGAGGCGTGGGCGCCCGACGCCTGCGCAAAATCCAGCAGGAGCACCCCGGCTTGCTGGCGGGCATCGAGGTCATCAACGGCTCGTTGCTCACGCCCATCGGCAATCTGCGGGCGGAGAAATTGCGCTGGGACCTGGGCCTGCCGGGCATTGGCGGCTCAGACGCCCACATGCTGGAAGATATCGGCGTGGCCAGCACCGTTTTCCCGGGCCAAACGCCCGCTGATCTGCGGATGGCGCTGGAAAATGGACATGTCACCCCCGCGGCCCGCAAGCGGGACAGCAATTACTATCGCCGGTCGGCCATGCGTTTTGCCCTGCGCATGGGCCTGGGCTACGCCCACACGCTGGAAGAGCGCTCGGGCAAAGACCGCATCCGGATGCGGCGCGTCCCCTAATCTTCACCCCTCACTTTTCCCCGCTGCTGTTTGATTCGGGCGTGATGGCGTTTGGCTTGCAAGCGCTTTTCTTTCGCGGCTCGGGAGGGCCTGGTGGCGATGCGCTTCCGGGGCGGTTTGACGGCTTCGCTCAGCAGGGACGCAAATCGTTCGGTCACCGCCTTTTTGTTTTGCCATTGCGACCGCCGCTGGCTCGATGTGAGATGCAAGACGCCCTCCTTGTCGATGCGATTGGCCAGCGCCCGCTCGATGCGATGACGCTGGGTTTCGGAGAGGCTGGCGGCGTGGCGCACATCCCAGAGCAATTCCACCTGGCTTTCGGTGCGATTGACATGCTGCCCCCCGGGCCCGCGGCTGCGCGCGTAGCGAAATCGCAGCTCGCTGAGGGGTATCTGCAAATGGCTGTTGATAGTGAGGAAGTCGGGGTCTTTCATGGCGCGTTCGCCCTCTTTTGAGGTATCATAGCGGGCGTTATTAGACATTATCGGAAACAAGATAGCTGTTGCTCACGTCTGGCATCATGCTTGCTGTTGGCAGAGAGCAAAGGTTAATGAACAATGATTAAAGGCTAAACCAGCGTGGTTTTCACTTTAATCATCAAGTCATTAATCATTGATCCTGTCATCATTGAGCAAAAATCGGAGAGTCCACCTCGCAGTGAGTTATTTCCAATAATGGCTCCACTGAAAAAAGGTTAGTTCACCACAGAGACACGAAGGACACGGAGAAAATAGTAGCAGTTCACAGAGAAATTTCTCTCCAAACCTCGCCTTTTCCTTCCTCCGT
>WGCR01000453.1 GCA_015493675.1 Anaerolineae bacterium | reverse complement strand
GGCTGATCCAGACGCTGGTCACTCAATACGATCATGTGACGCATCACGGCGACTATGCCGAGCTGGAGCTGTTCGGGCGCAAGATCGCCATGATCCACTATCCCGAGCCTGCGCTGCGCATCGCCCAATCGGGCCAGTTCGATCTGGTCTGCTTCGGGCACAATCACACCCAGAGCAAGGAGCAGGTGGGCGAGGCGCTGCTGGTCAATCCGGGCGAGATCATGGGTTTCATGCACGATCCCACCTGGGGCCTGTACGACGCAAATTCGGGTGAATTCCTGTGGGTGCCCGTCGCATGACCGATCTCAAACTCACACCCGAAGAAATCGCGCTGCTGGAAGGCGCAGAAGGCCCGGGCGTGCAACGGGCCATGGAGATCGTGGTCACCCTGGGCCGCATCTACGGCGCGCCCGACCTGGTTCCGGTGAAACACGTGCAGATCGCGGGCGTCAGCTACAAAAATCTGGGCGACGCGGGCGTGGCTTTTCTCAACGAATGGGCGGAGGAGGGCGCTCGGGTGCGCGTTCCCACCACGCTGAACCCGGCCGGGATGGAGCTGGATCGCTGGCGGGAGATGGGCTTTCGTCCCGATTTCGCCAAACCGCAGATGGCGGCCATCAAGGCCTTTGTGAAGATGGGCGTCACCCCCACCATGTCTTGCACGCCCTATCTCTTCCCCGACTACGCGCCCCATCGCGGCGATCCTCTGGCCTGGGCGGAATCCAGCGCGGTGGCCTGGGCCAACTCGGTGGTGGGGGCTGTCACCAATCGCGAGGGCGGGCCCAGCGCCCTGGCCGCGGCCATCGCGGGCCGCACTGCCCGCTACGGCTATCATCTGCCCGAAAACCGCCTGGCCACCCACATCGTCGAGATCGCCTGCCCGGTGCGCAGCATCGCGGATTTCGGGGCGCTGAGCTACATGGTGGGCAAACGCGTGGGCGACGGCGTCCCCTGGTTTGCGGACCTGGCCGCATGGCTGCCGCCTCTGCCCGAGGACCTGACCATCGGCGGAGATGCAGGCGATCGGTTGAAGACCCTGGGTGCGGGCCTGGCCGCTTATGGCGCGGTGGCGCTGTATCATGTGGCGGGCTACACGCCCGAGGCCCGGGACCAGGGCGAAGCCCTGATCCGGCCCGACGCCCAGCGCATCGTCATCGACAGCCTGGCCGAGGGCTACGGCGTGATGGACGCCAATCCCGAGATCACGGAGATCGATCTGGTGACGCTGGGCTGCCCCCACGCGTCCATGTCCGAGCTGCGCCGCATCGCCGCCCGGCTGAAGGGGGAGACGCTGGCGACGCGGTTGTGGATCACTACCAGCCAGATCACCCGGGCCCGGGCCGCGGCCGAGGGGCTGGTGGCTGTCATCAAGGCCGCGGGCGGCCAGGTGGTGGCCGACACCTGTGCGGTGGTGGCGCCGGTGCGCAGTCTAGGCATCCGCACCATGGCCACCAACGCGGGCAAGATGGCCAACTACGCGCCCATGCACAGCGGCGTCAAGATGCGCTACGGCGACATGGAGCAATGCCTGGACGCGGCCATCAGCGGGCGCTGGTCAGCGGGCGATGAGCAAGGTGACGCCTGATTCGGTTATCGGCTGCTTCGTAAATAGGACGCAGATGAACGCTGATGAACGCGGATAAATCGTGAAAATCTGTGACCGAAGGCCGTGGAAATCCGTGTCCTCATTTTCATTCCTTATCGGCGCGCAGCCGCTCATGGCATCTGTTCCGTAAATAGAACGCAGATGATGCAGAAAAAGCTGATCTACGCAGATAAAAACAGATAAAATCAAAACAATCTGTGAGAATCTGTGGGCATCAGATGCGTCTGCGTTCTATTTTCATTCCTTATCGGCATGCAGCCGCTCATGGCGTCTACTTTGAGAATCGATCTTACGCAAAGGCGCCAAGACGCAAGGGGAAAAAGAAGCAAAGAAACCTTGGCGGCTGTTATGCACTTTGGCCTCGCCAAATCGAATCCTCGCGGCATGCGCCTGTGGGATTCGCCGCTGATAACGCGGATACGACGGATTTCCGCGGATTCCTTTGGATTGAAGAAGGATTTGGGTGTGTCCATTTTCGGTTGGGCTGCATAGGCCGCCTTCCAGCTTGTAACGCGCTATACCCCGACCTCCGGGAGGTGGGGGATAACTTGTTTGCCGCCTGCCACCTTTTAGCCATGCAAGAATGAAAATTTTCTCCGCGGCCTTTGCACCCACCTCCCGGAGGTCTTGAAAGCGTCCTGCGTTCGCCAACCTCGATCTCCAACTCATTTTGGACACACCCGAAGGATTTCTCTGCGAAAATCCGCGCTGATCCGATTTTTCAGCGTCATCCGCGGCGAATCGAAAGGTGAGCGATATGAAAACGCTTGGTAACTATACACCTACCCTTTCATAACGAGGCAAAAACCACGAAGACACGAAGGGAAAAATAGAAGGTGGCTCAACAGGAATTCAGGGGGCATTGGCTTTACCAGACCCGCCGGATTGCGAATCCCGCCGGAT
>WGCR01000452.1 GCA_015493675.1 Anaerolineae bacterium | reverse complement strand
GGAAGCGGGCGTGCCCTTCTTCTCCATCTCTGGCTCGGAATTCGTGGAAATCTTCGTGGGCGTGGGCGCCAGTCGCGTGCGCGACCTCTTCGAACAGGCCAAGCGCAATAGCCCCTGCATCATTTTCATCGATGAAATCGACGCTGTGGGACGACATCGCGGCGCTGGCCTGGGCGGCAGCCACGATGAACGGGAACAGACCCTCAATCAAATCCTGGTGGAGATGGATGGATTTGACACCGACACCAACGTCATCGTCATCGCCGCCACCAACCGGCCCGACATTCTGGACCCGGCCCTGTTGCGGCCCGGCCGCTTCGACCGTCAGGTGGTGATGGACCGGCCCGACATCAAAGGCCGCGAGGCCATCTTCCGCATTCACGCCCGCGGCAAACCCATTGCCCCCAAAGTCAGCTTCGAAGTGCTGGCCCGCCTGACCCCCGGCTATGTGGGCGCGGATATCGAAAACGTCATCAACGAAGCCGCCATCCTGGCCGCCCGCCGCAACAAGCAGCTCATTGGCATGTCCGAACTGCAAGAAGCCATCGAGCGGGTGCGCATGGGGCCCGAACGCCGCAGCCGACTGCTGACGCCCGAGGAAAAAGAGATCATCAGTTTCCACGAAGCAGGCCACGCCGTCGTCAACTACTACATGAAACATACCGATCCAGTGCAAAAAATCACTATCGTGCCTCGCGGCATGGCCGGTGGTTATGTCATGCCCTTACCCGATGAGGACGCCATTGAAAACCGCAGTCGCTTCCGCGACATGATGGCTTTCATGCTGGGCGGACGCGCGGCTGAAGAAGTCATCTTCGGCGTGCCCACCACCGGCGCCAGCAACGATCTGGAGCAGGTTACCCGTATCGCCCGGGCCATGGTCACCAGCCTGGGCATGAGTGAGAAGCTGGGACCGCTCACCTTCGGCCAGAAACAGGAGATGATGTTTTTGGGCCGGGAGATCAGCGAGCAGCGCAATTACAGCGAAGAAGTCGCCCGGGAAATCGATTATGAGGTGCGAAGGCTGGTCGTCGAGGCCCATGAGCGGGCGCTGAAGGTGCTACGCGAGCATCGCGACAAGCTGGAACTGCTGGCCAAACGCCTGCGAGAAGCGGAAACCGTGGGTGGCAGCGAGTTCTATGCGCTCATGTCAGGGAGATCGGAGGAACTCGCCGCCCCGGCGGAATCCTGATCCCCACACCATCCTGCTATTCCCCATCGGGCTGGGCCTCGCGCTCAGCCCGATTTTTTGAATCTGGTCCTGGCGGGAGGATGGAAAGGATGTTCCCATACAGATTATTATCAGCGAATGATCGATAATGGTCAGAAATCAACACACCCCTCACTCACACATTCATACTGGAGTCTGGCGAAAATGATTTTGGCCTCTCGAAACGGTATTTTCAACCACAGATTGCACGGATTTCACAGATTTTTTGTTTGCTTTTTCCCTTTTTCTGTGAAAATCTGTGAGAATCTGTGGTTAGAATAAAAAACGCCAGTGTCCAGATTCATAAAACAATGACCGACTATCGCATCGAAAGAGATTCCCTGGGCAAGGTGAAAGTTCCCGCCGACGCCCTTTACGGCGCACAAACCCAGCGCGCCATCGATAATTTCCCCATCAGCGGCATCCCTTTCTCCCGCACCTTCATCCGGGCGCTGGGGTTGACCAAGCTGGCCGCGGCCCGGGCCAACACGGATTTGGGCCTGTTGCCCGCGGACATGGCCGCGGCCATCCAGGAAGCGGCGCGCGAGGTGGCGGACGGGCGCTGGGACGCCCACTTTCCCATCGACATCTTCCAGACCGGCTCCGGCACCAGCACCAACATGAACGCCAACGAGGTCATCGCCCACCTGGCCTCGGATAGGCTGGGCCGCCCGGTGCATCCCAACGACCACGTAAACATGAGCCAGTCCTCCAACGACGTCATTCCCACGGCCATGCACGTGGCCGCGTGGCTGGAGGCGGACGAGACGCTGCTGCCGGGCCTGCGCCATCTGCAAGCCGCCATCGAGGGCAAGCAGGCGCAGGTGGATGACGTAGTGAAGACGGGCCGCACGCATCTCATGGACGCCATGCCTGTGCGCATGAGTCAGGAGCTGGGGGCCTGGGCCGCGCAGGTGCGCAAGGGCATCATGCGCGTCGAGCAGGCGCTGGCCGATGTGAGTCGCCTGGCCATCGGCGGCACCGCGGTGGGCACGGGCGTCAACGCCCATCCCGAGTTTGGCGGACGGGTGGCGGCCATTCTCTCGGAGCTGACCGGGCTTCCCTTCGAGAAAACCGATAATCATTTCGAGGCGCTTTCGGCCCAGGACGCGCTGGTGTCCCTCAGCGGCCAGCTCAAAACCGTAGCCGTCAGCCTGATGAAGATCGCCAATGATCTGCGCTGGATGAACAGCGGGCCCATCGCAGGCCTGGGCGAGATCGCACTGCCCGCGGTGCAGCCCGGGTCCAGCATCATGCCCGGCAAGATCAACCCCGTCATCGCCGAGGCCGTGACCATGGTCGCGGCCCAGGTGATGGGCAACGATGCAACCGTCACCATCGGCGGGCAGGCGGGCGTGTTCGAGCTGAATGTGATGCTGCCCCTCATCGCCCACAATGTGCTGCAATCGGAGCGCATCCTGGGCAACGCGGCCCGCATCCTGGCCGATAAAGCCATCGCCGGATTCACGGTCAACCGGCAGCGCATCGCCGGGCTGGTGGATAAAAACCCCATCCTGGTGACGGCCCTGAACCCCATCATCGGCTACGAACTGGGCGCAAAGATCGCCAAGCGGGCCTATGCCGAGGGCCGCAGCATCAAAGAGGTGGCCGCTGAGATGACCGATCTCTCGCCCGCAGAGCTGGACGCGCTGCTGAACCCGGCCAAACTGACGCAAGGGGGGCTGGTCTCGGGCTGAGCGGCGGGAACTTCTGGCGGGCGATGTGCGTTTCAGAGATAGGTAAACCGCGCACCATCGCTATTTTGATCCGGAGGACCGCCATGAAACGTCTTGTCATGCTCTTTCTTTTGATCGCTCTGGTGCTGGTGGGGGTGAGCGCCAGCGCCCGGGCCGGGCGCGGCCCTGGCCTGTTGCAGCGCATCGCGGCCATCGATGGCGTCACCACGACTTTCGTGCAGCAGGGCGACATCCTGTACGCGGCCATGGGCGTCAAGGTCAGCGCCTACGATGTGAGCGATCCCGCGCATCCCCGGCATCTGGCCGATTCGCCGCTCATGCCCGAGGTGGTGCGGGATATCGCTGTGTCGGGCGATTTCCTCTTCGCCGCGGATGACATCGGCGGATTGTGGGCGTTCCGCATCCAGCCCGACCATCAGATGCAGCTCGCCCGCCATCTGTTCGCCAACGCCATCGTCTCCCATGTCGAGGCCCAGGATGATCGGGTTTATGTGACGGGGTGGCGACAGGGCCAGGGTTTTTTGTCCATTCTTGCGACATCAGGCGACGCCGTTCGGATTATGGGACGAGCGCAAATCTATCCCGGTGTGTCGGCGCTGGCTGTGACGGGCGACACGGTTTTCATCACCCAGGACTACGAACTGTCTGCCTACGATGTGGCTGATCCCGCGCACATCCATCTTCTGGACGTCTATATCAAACCTTCGATGGATGAGTTTTCCGGTATGCAGGTGGGCGACGGCGTGGCGTACATCCTCGCCCAGCAGATTGGAGGCATGGAATCCGTGCTTATCATGGTCGACGTCAGCAATCCTGCCGCACTAAACGAGCTTGCCATCGATGATGTCGATTTTATGGCGCGGGCGCTCTCCTTGCAGCAAAACACCCTTTACCTGGCTGGCAGCGATATCCATTCGATGGACGTCAGCGATCCGGCCAATCCGCAAGTGCTGGGGGCCTACAAGGCGACGGCGACAACGCTTTTGGCTTCGCCAACCCTGCTCTTCAGCAGCAACTGGTTCGATGACATCCTGATCTCGGATATCCGCGATCCTGCATCGCCGCGGCTGGCGGGCGTCATTCCCAAAATGGGGCGAATCGGGAAGGCGCTTCCCCAGGGAAACCGGCTCTATGTCTCGGCGGGGGATCGTTTCCGCATCTTCGATATCTCCGATCCGGCGCATCCGAGATTGCTGGGGGAGGATCGGGCTGGTGACGGTGCTGGC
>WGCR01000451.1 GCA_015493675.1 Anaerolineae bacterium | reverse complement strand
TTTTTCTTCCTCCGTGCACTCTGTGCCTCCGTGTTGAAGGTTTTTTCAGTAGAGCCAACCTTCATGCAAGTATTCGAATCCATCACCGCGGCCCATCTCAAAGGCCCGACGCATCTCACCATCGGCAGCTTCGACGGCATGCACCGGGGCCACCGCGCGCTCATCGCGGCCATGCAGGAAGCCGCTCACGCCGATGGCGCGGCCTGCGGCCTGCTCACCTTCCATCCTCATCCCCGGGCCGTGCTGCGCCCCGAGCAGCCCGTGGCCAGCATCAGCTCCCTGGCCGAGCGGCTGAAGCTGTACGCCCAGGCGGGCCTGGATTTCACCATCGTACATCCCTTCACCCGGCGCACCGCCCAGACCGAGCCCGAGGACTTCATGGATCTGCTCAAAGACCATCTGGCTCTGACCGACCTGTGGGTGGGGCCCGATTTTGCGCTGGGCCGCAATCGCCGGGGCGATGTGGATTTTCTGCGGGCATACGGGGAGAAAATCGGCGTGCGGGTGCATGTGACGCCCGAATTCCGCTGGGAGGGCGTTCCCATCCGCTCCTCCCGCATCCGCAACGCCATCACTCTGGGCAACATCGAATGGGCCAATGTGTGGCTGGGCCGCTTCTTCACCATCTCCGGCGTCGTCGTTTATGGCGATCAACGGGGCCGCACCCTGGGCTTTCCCACGGCCAACATCGCGGCCTCGCAAAACCGGGTGCATCCCGCGGATGGCGTGTATGCGGCCTGGGCCGTGGTGGAGGGACGCCGCTTTCCCGCGGTGGTGAACATCGGCGTGCGCCCCACCGTCAATGGCAAAACCCGCACCATCGAGGCCCACATCATCGACTTCGATGAAGACATCTATGGCCGCTGCCTGGCGCTTTCCTTCGTCGCCCGCCTGCGGGATGAGATGAAATTCCCGGGCCTGGACGCGCTCAAGGCCCAGATCGCCCGGGACAAGGCGCTGGCGAGCTGGCTGCTGGCCCAGGACCCGCAACTGCCCGACTACGAGCGCTATCGCGAGCTTTCTTACACCGCGGATTGGGGCGTGGAGGTTTTCGGCGACGCGCCCGAGGCCCTTTACGCCCATGCGGCCATCGCCATGTTTGGCTTGCAGGCCGCCTACGACGTGCAGGGCCCGACCATCCAGCAATATGTCGAGGCCCAGGGCGCAGACCGGGAGGATTTGCTGGTGAGCTGGCTCAGCGAGCTGCTGTGGCAGCAAGAAACCCACGGTCTGATGGCCCAGAACGTCATCGTGCGCGAGCTGGATGAGACCCACATCCGGGCGCAGGTCTTCGGGCGGGCCGGAGCCAGCGATCTGGCGCACATCAAGGCCGTGACCTATCACGATCTGGCCATTCACGCGCCGGATGAGACGAGCGGCCTGTGGCGGGCCCAGGTGCTCTTCGACACATGATTCGCTGACGAAGATAGATGAAAATAGACCAGGGTGGACGAAAAATGCGATTTTCTTTGCTGTGGTGGGGAGCCTTGCTGGCGTTACTATTCGCAGTGGGCTGCTCACCACATCCCACGCCCATCGACATCGATGGCCTGCCGCCTGATCAGCAAAAAATCGTGGAGGAAGCCCAACGGTTTCTGGGAACTTCACGCATCGAATTCCAATCGCCTCCTCAAGTCATCCGTCTTGAGAAGACCACGAATGCCCGCGCGCTTCGTTACATCAACCGCAACGACAGCCTTCTTTTCGGGAGGAAGGATGCAGAAAACGCACCCGTGTGGCTGGTGATGTTCGAAGGCGAAATGCGCATCATACCGCCAGACCCAACGCATACGTTGACTCCCGGCCCGTTCACACACCAATGCGTTTATGTCATGATCACCCCTGGCACGCACCAAAACGCCTTGCGCACAACGCGTTGCCCAAAGTAATGGACTGACGATCTATGCCCGCCACGACAGCCATCGCCAATTCGATAGCCGCCCTCCTCACTCTGGCGCGGGCGGAGATGAGCCGCGAGGGGCGTACCATGCTGGCCGAGATGCGCCGGGTGCAACGCTCGCTGCCCCAACGCTATCAGGCCCGGCCGCTGCCCGATTTCCTGGCCGAGCTCACGCCCGGGCGGGCCGATTGGGCCGGACGGGATGAGGAGCAGGTGCGGGCGCTGACGGACGCGCTGGCCCTCCTCGACCGGGGCTCGCCTTTCGGGCTTTGCCTGCGGCGTTCGCTGCTGCGCTATCATTTTCTGCGGCGCACGGGCCTGCCCCTGGGCATCGTCTTCGCCATGCGGGCGCGGCGGGCGGACGAGCCGCCGGGCATGGCCGGGCACGCCTGGAACATCCTGCGCGAGCAGCCCTATCACGAGCGGCCCGAGGACATGGCCGGCTTCACCGAGGTCTATCGCTGGCCGGAGGAGAAACCCCGTGGCTAAGGAGCGTCTGGACAAGCTGCTCGTGGCCCGAGGGCTGGCCGAAAGCCGGGAGCAGGCCCAGCGGCTGATCATGGCGGGTCTGGTGCTGGTGGAAGATCGTCCCGCCACCAAACCGGGGCACAAAATCCCCACCGACGCCGTCATCCGGGTGAAGGCGCGGCCCCAATACGTCAGCCGGGGCGGACACAAGCTGGCCGCGGCCCTGGACGCCTTCGGCGTGATGCCCGCTGGCCGGGTGTGTGCGGACCTGGGCGCATCCACCGGGGGCTTCACCGATGTGCTGTTGCAGCGGGGCGCGGCCCGGGTGTACGCGGTGGATGTGGGCTACGGGCAGCTTCACTGGCGCTTGCGCACCGACCCGCGCGTGGTGGTGATGGAGCGCACCAACGCCCGCTATCTGCAAAGCCTGCCCGAACCGGTGCAGCTTGCGGTCATCGACGCCTCGTTCATCTCCCTGCGGCTGCTGCTGCCTGCGGCCCGACGGATTCTGGCTCCGGGCGGAGAGATCATCGCGCTGATCAAGCCCCAGTTCGAGGCGGGCCGGGAGCGGGTGGGCAAAGGGGGCGTGGTGCGCGATGTCCGGGTTCATCGCCAGGTGCTGCGCGAGGTGCTGGATTGGGCCATCGCGCATGATTTCGGGCCTCGGGGTCTCATCCCCTCCCCCATTCTGGGCCCCAAAGGCAATCGCGAATTTTTGGTGTGGCTGCAACCGGGCCAACCGACCCGCCCCGCCGAGGAGCTGGTGGCCCGGGCGCTGGCATAAAAAACGCGATGCACCTCCAAAGGGCGCATCGCGGTCAAAGCAACAATTGCCGGCGGTTAGTCAATCACGGGACGAATGCCGTAATGCACCTTGCGGCCGCCAATGACGCGGAGAATGGTGCGGGCGTCGCGCCAGGGCAGGAGTTCATGAAGTTGCCGGGGCGTCATGGGCTTGTTATGGTTCACCAACAACGCCCGGAAAACCGCTGCGGCCAGGGGCAAATCGCTGGAGAGATAAGCCGGATCCTGCGTGCAATACTTCATCAGGCAAATCAGCCAGGCATCAGCATTCTGCGTAACCTCGGCGGTGTCAGGGTCAATCCAATCCACAGCCACGGCGTTTTCGTCCATGGCGAAACGCTGACGGCAAGTCTCGCAGAGCTGTTCGTACAGATAAAACCTATAATTGCTTTCGTGCGCTTTCCACCAATCCCAGTCTACATGAAAGGGGGTGTCAAGGGTGGGACGTTTCCAGGGCATGATATTTTTCCTCTTCTTGAATCGGGCCGGTGTTACAGACTCCAGAAACCGCTGCCGGTGTCGGTGGCGCCGGGCAATTGCACCAGCGCAGCGAAAATAGGAGCGGGCGGCAGACGGCGAACCAGGTTGACGGCGCTGTAAAGGGATTTGACATGGGCCGTTCCCTGGGGACTCATGCGCACCAATTCGGGCATCAACAAAGCAACCAGATCGGTGACATCGTAACCTTCGATTTCCAAATGCTCGCGCAAATCCTGCATGGCCGCGGGATCGCCCACAGCCAGCACCATTTGATCATCAACATCCACATTCATTGTCTTCTGCTGCATCTGGAAAACCAGCTTGTTGCCCTGCACAATGGCCAGGCGCAGCCAATGACGCCGGGCCCGCTGCGCCTTGAAGTCGATGAGATATTCATTGGCATTGCCGGTGGTCTGCAAGCTGATGCGGGCTCCCACAGGCAGCTTGTGCTCCTTGTACCAATCTCCCAGGCCAGCCACATAACGGCCCTCTGGCACGACCCAGGCAGAGAATTTACTGCCCCAACGCCCGTCCACCAGGGTGATGGCGGTGGCCCGCCCCTTGGCGGACGGCAACATGCGGCGGATATCGTGCGTCAGAGGCATGGACCCGGCGACGTAGTGAGGATAAATGAGGTTGTAAACGGCAGATTGCGGGACAGAAGCATCCTTTTTGTCCTCGGGCGTTTCGCTCCATTCATCCATGAGCTCATATTCCACCTGCAACAATTCGACATTGAGCAACGAACGATCGTAGTCCACCGGCTCATAGCGCAGGATGTCGGGCGTTTCGATGACAGCCGAGGGCAGCAGTCGCCGCAGATAACAGGCGGATTCATCGCCCACGCCCACCTGAATGAACCGCTCATCACTCTGCAGAGCTGTATCCAGCGAGAATATCCGAATCGCCTCCGACGTCTCGGCATCCAAATCCACCTGCTCCAGCAGCTTGTTGGTGGTCAAGGGCCCGCCCTCCATCTCGATGAGCGCCTCAGCGATATTCAGATGCCCGATATTGACCGGCACAATCTGATCCGTAGTCAGCCAGGCTTCGCCGGCGCGCACGAAGAAATCAGGATTGGAGGCCAGA
>WGCR01000450.1 GCA_015493675.1 Anaerolineae bacterium | reverse complement strand
TCTGCATCCAGCCGGATTCGCAATCCGGCGGGTCTGGTAAAGCCAATGCCCCCTGAAATCCTGTTGAGCCAGGATTTTTTCTGCGAAAATCCGCGGTAATCCGATTTTTCAGCGTCATCCGCGGCGAATCGAAAGGCGAATGACATGAAGATGATTAGAATTTGGCAAGAAGTTCATAACTGGCTCTAAATTTAGAATTGCTGGCGCCTCCCCCCATTTAGGGCCGCCAGTCCAGAGCCGCCTTGACCGCGGCGTAGGCGTCTACGATGCCGTAGCCGTAGGCGGGGTCGGGCAGTTGGCCCGACGCGCTGCACGCATCGGGCGCGCCTTCGTAGGGCCGGGCGGTCTCGATGATGAGGCGCTCGGTCTCCTCCACGTTGCCCCGCAGGGCCGGATTGGCGGACCACATCAACGCGGCCACGCCCGCCACGTGAGGCGCGGCCATAGATGTGCCTTCGATGCGGTTCCAGCCGCGGTTGGGCCAGGCCGAAAGCACCTGCACACCCGGAGCCAGCACGTCGGGCCCGCGCGCGCCATCGGGCGAATGGGTCTCGGGTCCGCGGTTGGAGAATGTAGCGATGTCCCCATCGGGCGCGAGCGCGCCTACCGACATGATGGTGTTGGCGTAGTTGCCGGGCGGGGTGTGCAACGAGTTGCAGGCCGGGCCTTCGTTGCCCGCCGCGGCCACGAAGAAGATGCCCGCGGCCCGCAGCGCCCGGGTGGCGAACCACAGGGTCTCCTCATCGCAGCCCTCGAGGCGGGCGGGACAGCCCCACGAGTTGGTGCTGATGTCCGCGGCCAGCTCGGGCCTGCCACCCCGGAAGGGATCGCCATCCTGGGGATAGGGAGCCAGCATGAATTGCATACAGGTGAGATAGTAGGCCGGGCTGCCAAAGGCCCGCACCAGATTGGCGCACGCGAACCATTCGGCGTCGGGCGCGACGCCCACCAGATCATCTCCGGCAGCGGTGGCCAGGGTGTGGGTGCCATGCCCCACGTTGTCGTAGGGCTGCGGCTTGCCATACCAGGGATCCAGCCAGTTGTAATCATCCGTGCCCATCTTCTTGCCGCGATAGCCGTCGGCCAGCGCCGGATGGGTGGCGTCCACCCCCGAATCGGATTGGCCGATGACCACGCCCGCGCCCCGCACGCCCAGCTCATCCCACACCCTGGGAACGCCGAGGGTCTTCAGGCCCCAGGGAGGCTCCGCGGGCTTCTCCGCGTTGCCTGGCTCCAGCTCTGGCAGCCTGGGAACAGGACGCAGCTCGGGGCTGTACACGATCTTGAACACATCGGGCCGGCGCGCGAGCTGCCAGCGGCGGATGGCGGACGCGTGCACCTCGACGCCGTTGGTCAGATAGTAGCGGGTGTAGGGGATGTTGCGGGCGTCCAGCCAGGCCAGCAAATCCTTCTGGCTGGCGTCAGCGTGTTCGACCAGGGTGTCATACACCCAGGCCCGCCGCGCATCCACATCGGTGATGCTCCTGGCCCGGGAGAGATCGGCCTGGGAGCTCATTACCACGAAGAAATCATCGCCGAAAAAGCCGGGTTGTCCCGCCAGCAGATAGACCGCCACCGCAGCAATGGCCGCGGCCGCGGCCAATCCGCCCCAGAGGGCTTTCAGCTTCGGGCGCAGCAGGGCGTTGGTCAGAATCAGCGAGCCGAAGAGCGCGATCCAGCCCCAGGTCACCGCCCAGGTGGCGGCCGCGAAGGCCCATTTGGCCGCCTCGCCGTTGGCAAGCCCGTACAGGTTCAATTCGATGGGATCGAAGAAGGCCAGCGGCCCGAACGCGGCCAGCAAGACCAGCAGCATCCCCGCCCCTGCCGGGTATTTGCGGTGGCTGAGGCCGAACAACGCCAGAGGGAAGGCAAGCGCGGGCAGCACGCCCATCAGCAGCGCCTGATAATCCATCTGCCCCCAACTGCCGCCGATGCCGAGGAAGGAAACCAGCAAGGCGCTGCCGCCCAAAAAGAGGTTGCGCCGCTGATTCTCCGAGGTTTCTCTCAGTTGGGGCGTCAGATAAACGCTGAGGCCCACCAGGGTGACGGCCAGGGCCAGGGCCTGCAAGCCGTCCACCAACACATCCCAGCCATTGCCCAGGGCGCCAAACCTGAGCCAGGGAATGAGAAAGACGAGGCCCAGCACCAGGGCCAGCAGCAGCGCGGTCACATCGCAGCGCCCCAGCCGTCCCCGCTTGCCCGACCTGGCCAGCAGGCCCGCGCCCAACAACAGTCCCAGCGCCGCCCGGCTCAGGGCCGCGGCGTAGGTGGCGTTGGGCGGGAGCAGCACCCGGGGCAGCAGAAAGAGCAGCGAGGCCAGAGTCGCCCACAGCAGGGGGCGCACCAGCGCGGCGGGGCGCCGGGCCTCGATCAGCAGCCCCAGCAGCAGGGGCAGGCCCACCACCAGCGGCGCCAGCAGACCGAATGCCAGAGCCTGCTGTTGCGTCAGGCTCGTGGTGGTGATGTCGCCCCACCAGGCGTAGCCCAGACTCCCCCACTGGATGGCCAGCGTCCAGAACAGAGTCCAGCCCATCAGCCCGAAGACGACGATCCAGGCCATCGAGTGATCGCGGGAGTGGGCGGGTGCGGGTGCGGGGGTGGGATTCGAGAATTCGGGTGTTTGAGTCGTCATGTTGTCACCTGCTGCAAAGATGGGCCGGGGACGGAGTCCCCTGAATCCTTCAAGCGCTGGTTGAAATCCCGTCAGAAAGAACAGATATGACAGGGCGACACGCCCGGTTGAGGGGCGAGCGAGAGACGAAGGGGTTGTCTTCGATGAAATAGCGCCAGGGGCGGGTGAGGGCGGCGTCATCGCCGCGCACGCCCACCCGGGAGCTGGCGCAGATGGGCCCGTCCGGCGGGGGCCCGTCCTCCAGCCACAGGCCCACACCCAGACAGAGATCATGCCCGTCCAGGCGTTTGTCAATGCCCAGGGCCTGGCACAGCTTGCCCGGGCCGTTGGTCAGGTCCCGCTCGGCCACGCGGCCACGGTTGGCCCGCATCACTTCCACGCCCGCCAGCGGCTCCAGCGCCCGAATGAGCACGGCCTGGCCATCGCCCTCGGGCCCGGTGACGATGTTCAGGCAGTAATGGACGCCGTAGATGAGATAGACGTAGGCGCGGCCGGGCGGGCCGAACATACTGCGATTGCGGGGCGTGGGCCCGCGAAACGCATGGGAGGCCGCGTCCTCCCCGCCTAGATAAGCCTCCACTTCCACGATGCGCCCGGCCAGTAACGCGCCGTCCAGCTCCCGCACCAGGCGTTTGCCCAGCAGGTCGGGGGCCAGATCCACGGCGGAGCGGGCGTAGAACTGGAGCGGGAGCGGCTCAGGCATGGCCGCCTCCCACCACGGGCAGCACCAGATGCACGATATCCTGCTCCTGCAAATGCGTAGCGCCATAGTTGGCCGCCGTTACGGGACGACCATTGATGAAGAGGATATAAGGATAAGGGCGTCCCAGATCATCTCCCCGAAAAGCAGTTTCAAACCCCGCATATTGCTGTGCAAGCAAAGCCAAAAGATCAGCCACCGTGGCATCCTCAGACAGATAAAAAGAAACGCGGCGCTGACCAATGACCCGGCGCAATGGTTCGCCGAATTTGACGGTGATCTGAAGCATGGGAATTCAATCTGAAGGCTTGTTTTCTTGATTATCGTGCCGGAAAAATCAATGGACAGACGTTTATCTGAACAAGACGTGTCTGCCGGGCTCGATCGTATCATAACATGACAAAACTGTCATGAATTCATCAGGTCTTTTTCAAGTAATTTTCACACTGGTCTGCGATAATCAAAGTAGCATTCATTCATTGCTGTATTCATAGTCCCGAGGTAGTCTCATGACCGTACTCATTCTGATTGTCATTGGCGCATTGCTGGCCTGGACATTTTTGCAAGAGGCAAGCGCCTAGCTTCAACCCTGTCAGGTGGCCTGTGATCGGGCAATGGCCCGGTCCAGCGTTTCTCTTATAAGGTGCGAGGAGAGGGCGAGAGAAAAATGTGGGGTGGAGGCCCGAGGCTGTGGGCAATTCCGTTGGGCGAGACGGACCACAGCCTTGATGGCCTCTTTTTGCGGCGGTTGGCCGATAATGGCTTTTATGGCTGGGC
>WGCR01000449.1 GCA_015493675.1 Anaerolineae bacterium | reverse complement strand
GGCCCAGCCCAACGTCGTGGCCCTGCCCCACATCGGCAGCGCCAGCATCGTCACCCGGGTCAAAATGGCGCAGATGGCGGTGGAGAACCTACTGGCGGGCCTGGCGGGCCAACGTCTGCCCCACTGCGCCAACCCTGAAGTTTATGAATTGCGCTAACGTCCGTCATGTCTCCCCGCGCCCGCAGAATCCTCATCTTCATCGCCCGCATGGCTATCGCCCTGGCGGGCATTGCATTGCTTTATATGATGCTGTTCAGAGCGCAGGACGCGGCCTGGCAACGATTGCAACAGGGCGAAGCCCTGCGCGTGGCCCTGGATCCCAGCTTCCCGCCCTTCGACACGCTGGACGCCGCAGGGCAGGTGGCGGGCTTCGATGTGGACCTGGCCCGAGAACTGGCCCGACGCCTGGGCGTCCCTGTGACTTTCACCGCCATCGCCTTCGACGGTCTGGCCGACGCAGTGATGGCGGGCAAGGTGGATGCGGTGATCTCGGCCTTTCCGCTGGACGAGCGGCTGACCGAGGACGTGCGATATAGCCAGCCCTATTTCGAGGCGGGCCTGGTGATGGTGACGCGGACGGATAGCGCACTGACCTCCCCCGATGAATTGGCGGATGCGCCCGTGGCGGTGGAATGGGGTGGGCAGGGCGACGCCTGGGCCCGGGAACAGAAATTGCCTCACATCCTGCGCACCGAAACGCCCGACGAGGCCCTGAACGCGGTGCTGGAGGGGCGGGCCGAAGCCGCCATCGTGGACGCGGTGACCGCGGCCATGTTCGCCAAACCGGGACTCGCGCCCCACGCCCCGCCGCTGGTTTTCGATCCTTACGTCATCGTATTGCCCAAACAGGCTCCCAAACTCGCAGACGCGGTGGACGAGGCCCTGGCGGAGATCATGGCGGATGGAACCGGGCGGAAGCTGGCCGAAAAATACTTCCCGCATCCGCCCGGGCCGCCAGAAGAATCGCAGCGCTAGTCTGCGGGCGTTTCGCCATCGCCATCAGCCGCCAGGGGCAAGAGGCGCTGCACCGCGGCGATGACGTCGCCGATGCGGATGGGACGCAGAAAACAGCGGGCGACTTCCCGGCACAGGGGCCGCCAGCGCTCGCGCTCGAACGTCCCCGCCAGCAGGATGACGGGACGGCCCGGCAGCAGCGAGATGAGCCCGCGCACCTTCTCGGGCGTGGCCGCGGGATCATGATACACATCGATGAGCAAGAGGGGCGGATCATCGAGCCCTTTGAGGATGGCGTCGATGGCGTAAGTCACGCCCGGAACGGCCATCACCTCGTAGCCCATCTCCTGTAATTCGGCCAGGATGAGCGCCCGACTCTGCCAGTCCGCTGACGAAAGCAGCAAATCATGCCGCTGCTCGATAGGTGAGGCGTCAGGCATCGCTGGCCTCCGCCGGTTCGATGAGAGCGGCGCCGTTGGTCAAACCGAGGAGCGCCTCGGAGAAAGCCGCAACGCGCTCCTCGGGCAGACGCAAGCGGTAACTGACGTCGGCGCCGTAATCTTCCGCCAGCGCCTCCGCCTCGTAGTCGGGGAGCATCCGTTGGAGGGGGGTGACGAAAGCGTAGGGGATGATCACATCCACATCCATCGTGGCCCGACGTTCGGCCAGGGGCAGGGTCTCCAACGCCAGCTTCACCCCGCCGCTATACGCCCGCACCAGCCCGCCCTTGCCCAGCTTGGTTCCGCCAAAATAGCGTGTGACGACAGCCACGATGTCCCCCACGCCGCTGTGCAAAAGCACCGTGTAGGCCGGGCGACCGGCTGTGCCGTGGGGCTCGCCGTCATCGCTGTAGCCCGCGCGGGCGGTGCTGCCCGGCGGCCCCACCAGATACGCCCACACATTGTGCGTGGCGTCGGGAAACTCGGCGCGGATGGATTGGATGAAAGCGCGGGCGTCCTCCACGGTGGGAGCGCAGCCCACGGTGGTGATGAAACGACTGCGCCGGATTTCCTCCTCGACGCGATGGCGGCGGGCGGGAATGGGATAGCGCTGGGCCATAAGAAGACCAAAACGCCCCGCGCGGGCAGGGCGTTCTGACGTGAACAATTGGCGTTAGTAGGTCAACACGCGAGGCAATTCCTTGGCCTGGGCCACCCAATCCTTCACCTGTTTCAGGCTGGGGGGACGGCGCACCAGTTTCTTTTCGGCGTTGACCTCCAACATCTTTTTGTGAAGATTTTCGGGATTGCGCTGGGCGAGCTCGGGCACGGTGTCCACGCCCGCGGCCTCCAACAAATCGGAATACTCCTCGCCAACGCCCTTGATGCGGAACAGATCGGCGCGGTTGGCCCAATGCAGCACCTTGGAAGGCTCGACGCCAATGGCGGCGGCCAATTCCTTGCGGCCCTTGGGATCAGCAGCGGCGGCCAGCAGGTCCTCGGTCTTTTTGATGCCAACATCCATCAATTTGGCGCCATACACATCGCCAATACCCTCAATAGCAGTGATTTTTGCCATGGTTATTACTCCTTTGTAAAATTGGTTGGGATGGTCAAAGAACAATAATAGGATAGTCCCATTACAAAAATCATGCAACTTGAGCGCTCAAGAGGTTACGCGTCGGGCGGCTGCCAGGGCTCCCAATCGAAATAAGCGCCCGTTCTCGGGTTCAGCCACCATTGCATCACAAATTGTAGACGCTGATAATGCCCGGGAGAAAGCGCCTGCCAGGGCACAGACTCCCAGCCAAACCAGCCCACCTCGGAGGTTTCATTGCTTGTTTTTGCTGCGCCCGCCACCGGCACGGCCGCGAACAGCAGATGATAGAGGTGACGGCTGGCCTGCGTGCCCGAAAGGCGGCTGTCGAACACCCCCAGCAGTCGCGTGATCTCCACCTGATAGCCGCTCTCCTCCCAGGTCTCGCGGGCGGCCGCGGCCGCGGGCGTCTCGCCCGTATCACAGGCCCCGCCCGGCATGGCCCAAAGCCCGTCATCGGCCCGGCGGATGAGCAGCACCTTGCCATCGGGATCGATGGTGGCCGTATCCACCACAGCCAGCGGCGTCAGGTAACCCAGGTCCTGCGAAAAGATGCGCTGAATCTCCTGGGGCGGGCGCAGGTCGGTCAGCGATTGCAGTTGGGCGGCCAGTTCCAGCACGCGGCGATTGCGCTGAATCTGATAAGCGTCATCGGTGTATTGCAGGTTGTTATGGGCCAACGCCCGCAATTCATCAGCGATGAGAGAAAGCGTTTGGGCAAGAGAGGCGTCGGGGGCGCTCATGGCAGGTCCGGGAGAGGAAATCTGCGGTCCATCCACCCAAACCGCAGACAAATTGACAGAAGTTGAAATGCTATTTTACAATTGCCCACTCTCATCTCCCAAACCAGCGAGATCAAACGAAGCCATGACTCAAGCCCGCACCGCCTCTTCCGCCATGCCCCTGTGGCCGCCCGTTTTCCCGCATGAACATGGGAGCTGGGGGACTTTTATGGGGTTGATGCTGGCCGCAATGCTGGCGACGGGGTTCAACGCCAATGTGCTGCTGACCATGGTGGCGGGCATCGGCCTGTTTCTGGCCCGCGAGCCCCTTAGCCAGGGCGTCAAGCTTCGCTTCGGGCGCAACCCCAAACCCGTACCCAGGACGCTGTGCTTCTGGGCGGGCGCATACCTGGCCATCAGCGCCGCGGCGGGCGGCTTACTGCTGGTCCGGGGCGAGTTGTGGGGGTTGATCTGGCTGGCGGCAGCGGGCGTGATC
>WGCR01000448.1 GCA_015493675.1 Anaerolineae bacterium | reverse complement strand
GCTCAAGGCGCAGCAGGCGGGCAAACTCGCCCCCATGCAGATCGGTGAAATCCTGATCAAACGCCTGCCCGATGCAGAATTTCTGGAACGGGCGGAGATCGCCAAGCCCGGATTCATCAATCTGCATCTGTCATCACCGTGGCTGGCCCGGCAGGCGGGCGCTATCGCCCAGGATGGCCCGGACTACTATAAAATAGACCTGGGTGGCGGCAAGAAGGTGCAGGTCGAATTCGTCAGCGCCAATCCCACCGGCCCGCTACATTTCGGCGGCGCTCGCAATGCGGCTATCGGCGACGCACTTTCGCGACTGCTGGAGAACAGCGGCTATCAGGTGCAGCGGGAATACTATGTCAACGATCGCGGCGCCCAGATGAAGACCTTTGCCAGAACGCTGTGGCGGCGCTACCAACAGCTTTTCGGCATGGATGTGACTATTCCCTCCGACGGCTACCCGGGCGCATACATGATCGACTATGCTGAAAAAATCAAGGCCGCCTACGGCGACACCCTGCTGTCCCTGCCCGATGAGGAAATCCCCGCCCGCTTTCGTGAGCTGGGACTGAAAATCGTGCTGGCCGAGCTGGAACATGATCTGGCCCTGATGAACGTGCATTTCGACGCTTGGTTCTCGGAACAGAGTCTATATGACAACGGTGATTTCGACCGGGTGTACGCTATTTTGCGGGAGCAGGATGATCTGTATGAGAAGGATGGCGCGGTTTGGTTTCGGGCCAGCAAATATCTCAAAAGCGATCGGGACGAGGTGTTCATTCGATCCAACGGCGAGCCCGGCTATTTCGCCAGCGACATCGCCTATCACTACAACAAATTCATCGTACGCGGCTTCGATTGGGTGATCAACGTATGGGCGGTGGATCATCAGAATCAGGCGGCGCGTCTGCCCGGCACCATGAAGGCCCTGGGCATCGACCCCGAGCGCCTGACCATCGTGCTCTACGATCTGGTGACGCTCAAGCGCGGCGGGAAAGAAATCAAAATCTCCAAGCGAGCGGGCGAGATCGTCACCATGCGCGAGGTGCTGGAGGAGGTGGGCGCGGACGCGGCCCGCTATTTCCTGCTCAGCCACTCCAACGAGGCCCGCATCGACTTCGATATCGATCTGGCGGTGGCCCAGAACAGCGAAAATCCGGTTTACTACATCCAGTACGCTCACGCCCGCGTCGCCTCGATTTTACGTAAAGCCGAAGCCGCGGGCCTGACCCCGGGCAGCGATCACCTGGATTTGCTGACCTGCTCCGAGGAGCTGGCGTTGCTTCGCAAGATGCTGCAACTCCCCGAAATCGTGGTCAATGCGGTGGAACGCCTATCTCCGCATCACCTGCCGCATTACGCCCTGGATCTGGCAAAGACCTTTACCAATTTCTACGGACACTGCCGCGTTCTTTCTGACGATCCCGAACAGAAAGAGCTGACCGAAGCCAGGTTGATGCTGACGCTGGCCACCAAAACCACCCTGGCGTATGTGTTGAGCCTTATGGGCATGTCCGCTCCCGAAAAAATGTGATGTGAGGCAGACCATGAAAGTTCTTGTTTCTGATCCTCTGGCCGAGGCAGGCCTGAACCTCCTGCGAGAGGCGGGCCTGGATGTGACGGTGCGCACGGGACTTTCTCCCACAGAACTCATCGCTACCATCCCCGCATACGACGCGTTGATCATCCGTAGCGGCGCCAAGGTGACGGCTGACGTCATCGCCGCCGCCAAAAACCTGAAGGTCATCGCCCGCGCCGGCGTCGGCGTTGACAATATCGACATCCCCGCCGCCACCCAGGCGGGCGTCATCGTCGCCAATGCGCCCACCGGCAACGTGGCCGCCGCCGCGGAGCACAGCATCGCCCTGATGCTGGCGCTGGCCCGCAACGTGGCCGAGGCCCATCGCTCCATGCGGGCGGGAGCGTGGAATCGCAAAGCATTCATGGGCGTGGAAATCTGCAACAAGACCCTGGGGCTGATAGGATTGGGCCGGGTGGCCGGACATATATGCCGCCGGGCCGCGGGCCTGGGTATGACTATCCTGGCCTATGATCCCTATGTGACCGCGGATTACGCGAGTAAAATGGGCGCGGAACTGGCGTCTATCGACGACTTGCTGGCCCGCAGCGATTTCATTTCCCTGCATCTGCCCCTGAATGACGCCACCAAGCGCCTGATCAATGCGGAGATGCTGGCAAAGGTGAAGCCCGGCGCCAGACTCATCAACACCTCTCGCGGCGGCGTCATCAGCGAAGCTGATCTGTTGGCGGCGCTGGATGCGGGCCAACTGGCCGGGGCGGCGCTGGATGTATTCGAGCAAGAGCCTCTGCCCGCGGAATCGCCTCTGCGAACGCACCCCAAAATCATCCTCACGCCGCACATCGGCGGCTCCACCACCGAGGCTCAATATCAGGTGGCCCTGGACGCCGCCGCACAAGTCATCGAAGCGCTCAATGATCGGCCTGTCCGTTACGCCATCAATGCGCCTCTCATCCCCAGCACCGACATCGAATTCATTTCGCCCTTCATCGGACTGGTAGAAAAAATGGCCCGATTCCTGCAACAGTTCCAGCCCATGCAAGCGGAACGGGTGGAATTGACGGTCTACGGCCCCCTGGCTGAGTACGACACCAAAATCCTGCAAGCGGCCGCGCTGCGCGGCTTGCTGGCGGGCGTCGTGGAAGAGCGGGTCAATGTAGTCAACGCAGATTTCATTGCTCACAGCCGCGGCGTCATCGTTTCGGAATACCGCCAGCGCCATCACTATGAACGCTATGAGAACATGGTAACGCTGACGGTGCGGGCGGGAGACCAGAAGGCCAGCGTCAAGGGCAGCGTGCTGCATGGCGAGCCTTACATCGTGGCGGTGGCCGACCGCTGGGTGGAATTCCCTCCGGACGGACATTATCTGGTTTCCTGGCATCGGGATAAACCGGGCGTTATCGGCCATCTGGGAATGCTGTTGGGGCGAAACGATATCAACATCGCCTTCATGCACGTGGGGCGTTCCACCCCGCGCGGGGTCGCTATCATCGTCATCAAGACCGACGAAGTCATCCCGGCCGCCCTGCTGCCCGAAATCAATGCGGTGTTGGGCGAAGATTTCAGAGCCCGCACGATCACCCTGTGAGGAGAAAACAGGCTCGCCCGGATTCTATACTTCGATCGGGAGAGCAAGCGGCGGAGGTCGCCTTTCAGCCCGCAGCGCTCAACAACTCGATTTCAATCAGAGGATGGCTGACAGCGAGCACTGGCCGATGAGTAAAAAGTAAGGACTCAACAGGAATTCAGGGGTCTCCCGACCTCCGGGAGGTGGACGAGTAGCTTTTGGCTTGGCCGGGCGGTTTTCGTCCACCTCCCGGAGGTCATAAAAAGCAGTCAATCCCCTGAAATCCAAAAAAGCCAAAGTAAGTTAGCGTCAAATAGACAAGAAAATCGGACTCGGCCCACGAATCGAGCGTTGCAAAATAGCAGGCTGCGACCAGGCTGCCTGCATCGTCACAATATGCCACACTATCTTCATCCAAACATCTCTCGACTTCTACTGGCCCCAATGAGGCGACTATGAGACCTGTCAGTATCGTTGGCATCGGGCAAATACCGGTGCAAAAACAAGCTCAACAAAGTCTGCGGCAAATGGCCGCCCGGGTGGTGCATCTGGCAATGAAAGATGCAGAGGTGGAGCAGGTAGACGCACTCTTTGCCGGCAATATGCTGGGGGATGAATTGCAGGGGCAAAAACACGTAGCGACCTTGATCGCGGACGAAGCGGGGCTCTCAGGCATCGAGGCGCTGGATGTACGTGCAGCCACTGGCACGGGCGCCGCGGCTCTGCGCATGGCCTATCTGGCTGTGGCCAGCGGCGAGGCGGACCTGGCTATTGCCGTGGGCGTGGAGAAGATGAGCGACGGCGTGCCCACGCCGGTTTTGGCCAAAGCGCTGGACGCTGAGCTGGAAGTGGTCAACGGCGATACACTCATCGGCAAAAACGCCGAAATCATGCGGTTGTACATGCAAAAATACAACGTTCCTGAGGATGGCTTCGTCAATTTCGCGCTCAATGCCCATAACAACGCCCGCACCAATCCCAACGCCCTGTTCAAGGATAAGGAAGTGACCCGGGAGAAAGTGCTAACCTCCCGCATCATTCAATATCCCCTGCGCCTGTTCGATAGCTCGCCCATCTGCGACGGCGCAGCAGCGGTGGTGCTGGCCCCCACCGAGGAGGCCCGGGCCTACTCGCCCAACCCCGTCAAAATCCTGGGCGCGGGCGTTGCCACCGACCGCTTCCGCGTCTTCGATCGGGCAGATCCCCTTTTCCTGGAAGCCTCCCATCTCTCCGCCCTGAAAGCATTCCGCCATGCCAATGTCCATCGCCGCGATATAGACTTCTTCGAGCTGCACGACGCCTTCAGCATCATGGCGACCATGATCCTGGAGGCGGTTGGCTACGCCAAACAGGGCGAAGGCTGGCATCTGGCCCAAGAGATGCGCATCGGCCTGCAGGGCGATATTCCCATCGCCACCATGGGCGGTCTCAAGGCCCGCGGCCACCCCATCGGCGGCACAGCGCTCTACCAAACCAGCGAGATCGTGCTGCAACTGACGGGCCGGGCCGGTCCCAATCAGCTTCCCAATCCCGAAATCGCCATGATGCAGAGTGTGGGCGGCGCCGGCGCCACCATCATCACCCACATCTTCGGCGTCTGAGAGTCAGCCCGCCACTGACCACAAAAAACGCAGGTAACGACTGACTTTCCGAAAAGGCCCGGTTTCAGTCGTCACCTGCGTTTTTATGAGAGATGCTGCATCACTCGCTGGCGCAGAGCCGGAGCAGGCAGAGCGCCCACGATCTGATCCACCACCCGCCCGTTTTTGAACACCAGCAGCGTGGGAATGCTCATGATGCCGTAGCGGGCGGCAACGCGCGGATTCTCATCCACGTTCAATTTGCCCACCAGCAGCCTGCCCGAGAACTCACTGGCCAGCGCCTCCACTGCGGGCGCAATCATGTGGCAGGGGCCGCACCATTGCGCCCAGAAATCCACCAACACGGGCGTATCCGCATTTTGCACTATCTGATCGAAGGTGGCGTCGGTGAGATGAACGGGATGATC
>WGCR01000447.1 GCA_015493675.1 Anaerolineae bacterium | reverse complement strand
TTCCCAAGGAGATCAAAGATAATGAATATCGCGTTGCCATGACGCCCGGCGGCGTCAATCAACTGGTGCATGAAGGACATGAGGTCTGGGTGGAGCATAATGCCGGGGAGGGCAGCGGATTCACCGATGAGGCTTATGAAAAAGTCGGGGGGAAGATAGTGTCCACAGCCGCAGACGCCTGGTCGGCGAACATGGTGGTCAAAGTCAAGGAGCCCCAGGCCTCGGAATTCGATTTCTTGCGCCCGGACCTGACGCTGTTCACCTATCTGCACCTGGCCGCGGAGGAATCATTGACAAAAGCGATGGTAGCCAGCGGCGTCACCGGCATCGCCTATGAAACCGTGGAGCTTGCCAACGGGCATTTGCCCTTGTTGCAACCCATGAGCGAGGTGGCGGGCCGCATGGCGTCGCAGATCGGCGCTTATTATCTTGAAAAGATGAACGGCGGTCGCGGCAAACTGATGTCCGGCATTCCCGGCGTGCGGCCGGCGGATGTCGTGGTGATTGGCGGTGGCACCGTGGGCACCAACGCCGCCAAAATCGCTCTGGGCATGGGCGCTCATGTCAACATCATCGACATCAATCTCGACAGACTGCGTTATCTGGATGATGTGATGGGCGGGCGACTCTCCACTGTCGCCTCCAATCCTGTCAACATCGCCGAAGCGGTAAGACGGGCCGATCTGGTCATCGGCGCCGTATTGGTGAAAGGCGCCCGGGCGCCCAAACTGGTCACCCGCGAAATGATCAGCACCATGAAACCAGGCAGCGTCGTGGTGGATGTGGCAGTGGATCAGGGCGGCTGCATCGAGACCACCCACCCCACCACCCACTCGAATCCCACCTTCCTGGTGGATGGCGTCGTGCATTATTGTGTATCTAACATGCCGGGCGCTGTGCCTCGCACCAGCACCTACGGACTGAACAACGCCACCCTGCCCTATATGGTCAGATTGGCCAACATGGGAACCATCGCTGCCATCCAGAGCGATCCGGCGCTGGCCAAAGGCGTCAACACGTTCAAGGGCCATATCACCTATCCCGCCGTAGCCGAAGCCTTTGGCATGGAATGGAAACCCCTGGAAGCACTCCTGTAAAAAAATAGCCAGTCACAGGAACGATCAGCCGCTGCCCGACCGGACAGCGGCTGTTTTATGTCACAAAACAGGCAGAGAGCCACGAAATATCCTGCTGCCAGTCAGCCAGAGGGGGAACGCGGGTCATGGAGCTGACGTCGACGCGGGAACGGGTTCGGGCGTAAGTGGGGTCGCCTCGGGCGTGGGAGTAGGAGTTCCGCCCGCCTCAAGTTTCTCAGCCGGGAGCTTATACACCAGGATGTTAAAAGACGCATCGAACTGCTCACTGAGCTCGGCCTCCAGATCATCCACTTGCTGCCGAGAAAGTGCGTTGCGTTGGAATTCCACCACCACAAGATCGACGTCATAGCCATCACGGATCGGCTGAGTCTGGATACTCACCACCTCCAGAGGAAGGTCTGACATCGACTTTCGGACAGCCTCATCTATTTGAGTGACGGTCACTTCGCTTTGAATATCAAACCTGGCCCGTTCCGCAGAGATAATCTTCAAATCGAACGTTACGGGCGCGCCCACTGCGGCTTCCAGCTCCTTGCCCAGTTGGTTCAGATCCTTGGAAGAAAGCGGCTTGTCATAGTTCAACAACGTCGCCGTAATCTGATACGCATCCAGATGCCCCTTTATTTGCACATCGAGCGGTTCGAAGCTCTGACTGTATAAACTCTTTGTCATCACCTTATGAATGGCGGCAAGCTGTTGTTGTTCCCGCACAGACCGGTAAGTCACCACCCCCAGAATAATGACGATGACGCCTAAAAGGACCACAGTAACCTTCAAACCGCGTACAATCTCGCCCCAGGTCTGTTTTTCGGGAGAAAGAAAATCCAGGGCCAGAAAAACCAACGCCGCTGCCAGGACAATGGCGATCAGGTTGGTGGTGAAGAGTAACAAGGCTCCAAAAGCAATGCTCAAATCAGCTACGGCGAAGCCGTACCCCACCACCGCCAGCGGCGGCACCAGAGCAGCGGCGATGGCCACGCCCGGCAAGGCGGCGGCGATGCTCTTGCGGCTCATGGCGTAGCCGCCAGCAGCGCCCGAGAGAAAAGCAACGCCCAGATCCAGCAAATTGGGATTTACTCTGGATAGTAT
>WGCR01000446.1 GCA_015493675.1 Anaerolineae bacterium | reverse complement strand
ATCGAATTCAACTACACCCTGCGCGCGGCCAGCGATTTCGTCGAGCACGATTACACCTATCGCTACAATCCTGCACAAGATACATGGGAGTTCGGTCAGGTGCGTCTGAGAAAAGGCGTGCAATAAAATACAAAATTCGAGGTCATGTATGCGTAGAATCCTTTCGTTGTTCATTGTCCTGGCATTGTTGCTGCTTCTCCTGGATGCTTGCGCTTCCGGCAACGATTCGCTGGACGCCCAACTGCAATCGGCCATCCAGGACAACCACCTCGCGCCCTTGCAGCCTGCGCCCGAAGTCTCGTCCGCGAAGCTGCGATTGGGACAATACCTCTTCTTCGACAAAGAACTCAGCGGCAACCGTGACACATCTTGCGCCACCTGCCATCAGCCTCTGGCCGACACCGTCGATCATTTACCGCTGCCCATTGGCACAGGGGGGACGGGCGTGGCTCCAAACCGCCATCTGGGGCCACTAAAACCGCTGGTGGCCCGCAACACGCCCGCGCTTTTCAATCTGGGCCAGCCCGAATGGCGCACGATGTTCTGGGATGCGCGGGTGGAGCAAACCGACGACGGCGCCCTTATCGCCCGCACCAGCCAGGGCCCGGTGACGCTGCCTCCTGATCTCGAAAACGTAGTGGCTGTGCAGGCGCTGTTCCCGCCCTCGGCCCGGGCCGAAATGCGCGGCTCCAAAGGCGATCCCATGCGCAACTCGCCGGGGGATGTCGATATCTTCGGGCGACAGAATGAGATCGCCCGGTATCTTGACAATGATATTCCCGCCATCTGGAATGGACTATGGAACCGCATCGTTGCTATTCCTGAATACGTCGATCTGCTGCAAAAAGCCTATCCCGACACCCCCGTGGACGAGATGGGCCCCCAGCATTTGGTCAACGCCATCGCCGCTTTCCAGATCGACGCCTACACCTTCACGAACAGCCCCTGGGACAAATATCTTGCGGGGGATAGCAAGGCGCTTTCGCCTGCAGCGAAGCGAGGCGCGATGCTCTTCTACGGCAAAGCGGGATGCAACGTCTGTCACATGGGCAATTTGTTCACCGATCAGAAAATGCACAATATCGCTGCGCCGCAGATCGGGCCGGGCAAGCAGCCCGCCATCGAACACCGCGACTACGGGCGCTCCCTCATCACCCGGCGAGACGAAGACATCTTCGGCTTCCGCACGCCCTCGCTGCGCAACGTGACGCTGACGGGCCCTTACCTGCACAATGGCGCATACGACAGCCTGGAAGATGTCATCCGTCATCACATGAACCCGGAGCAGGCCCTGACCAACTACGACGTCATGCACCTGCCCCCCGAAGTGCGCCAACGCACCTGGATCAGCGAAGGGGTGAATCGGGCCATGCTGGATCGCCTCGACCCACTGCTGCAAGTTCCCGCAGATCTTACGGATGAAGAAATCAGCGATCTGTTGGCCTTTCTGGACGCGCTCACCGATCCCGCAGCCAGAGACCTGACCAAGACTATCCCCGACCGCGTGCCCAGCGGCCTGCCCGTCTCCGACGATCCAACGGTGATGCAGGAATTTCTCAGGGATAAGCCTTATGTCCGACATCCATGAATGGGGAAGGGGTTTACAACGATTGGGCTGAGGAAAAATGAGAAGAAGATGAAAAATCATCCTGCGGGGTGATTTTTTTGATTTAGAGAAAGCGTATAATGAAAGATAGATTAAGATTGTGTCTTTCTTTGCAACTGCTAACGTATGCCTGTTGGTTGTCTTTTCCCATTCAAACCTGACAGGTTCTCGTAACGTTGGCGGTAGAATGTGCGGTCTTTAGCCGGCAATGAAGCGTGTAAGGCTCTGAATCGTTGCCAAAAGAACCTGTCAGGTTCATTCAAGCGAAAACGATCTTAGCAGTTGCCTTTCTTACTGTCCGCTTCCACCTCATAGAAAAGGAGGTTGCCTTCGGAAAGAATAAATCATAAAAACAGATTGCCGAACTCAACGTATCTTTTTGAACCACCACTCCTTAGGATGATATAGACCCTAAAGGGAGGAATTTCGTGAAACGCAAGCACTTCATTCTTTTAACATTGGTCGTTCTGCTGGCGCTGATGCTGACCAGCGTAGCGTTTGCAGAGGGACCATCCAATTCACCTCATCAGCAAGGTGACCACGAGGGGTGCGTCACCTGTCATGAGGGCATCGAGAATATCCGTGAGCCCGACACGCTGATGATGCAGCAGATCCAGGCGATGGGCGAATGTACGGCCTGTCACGGCGGTGATCCCAAGGTCACCGATGACGCGGCCGCCGCTCACGGGCCCGAGGGAGAGTTCTTCCCCGATCCCGGCAGCATCTGGGTCTCCAGCAAGACCTGCGGCAAGTGCCATCCCGGTTACACCGAGCGTCTGAGCACGGCGTTGATGAACACCGAAATGGGCAAGATTCAGGGCAATCTGGTGACCTGGGGCGCGCAGAAAGACCGCAAGCCCATCTACGCCAACTACACCCTGGATGACACCGATGGCCTGGTTCCCAGTGCGGGCACCGACACGTACAAAGCGTACATGCAAGAGGTCATCAAACAGTACCCTGATAATTTCCCCACCCATGTGGAGCAAATGCCAAATCCCACGGTGGAGGAAATCGTTCAGGATCCATCCAAAGCGGCGTTCACCTATCAGCGTCAGCAGTGCCAGCGCTGCCATGTGGGCGTTCAGCCCCGCACCAAGCGCGGCGACTGGCGCGGCACTGGCTGCTCCTCGTGCCATATCCCTTACAGCAACGAGGGTTTCTACGAGGGCAATGATCCCACCATCCCCAAGGATGAGCCGGGGCACATGATGACGCACCAGATTCAGGCGACGCGAGACGCCAAGGTCACTGTCAATGGACACACCTACTCCGGCATCCCGGTCGAGACCTGTAACTCCTGCCACAACCGCGGCAAGCGCATTGGCGTCAGCTACGAAGGCATCATGGAGTTCCCCTATGGCACGCCCTTTGATGAGACCGGCATGGGCCAGCCCAAGCTGCACACCAAGAAATACCTCTACATCAAGGACGACCTGCATCATTCCACCGAGAGTCGGCCCGAGAACCCCGAGGGCGGCATGTTGTGCCAGGACTGCCACACCAGCATCGAGATGCACGGCGATGGCAATATCCCTGCCACGACTCTGGCCCAGGTGGAGATCGAATGCTCCGACTGCCACGGCACCACGGATCAATATCCTTGGGAACTGCCCCTGGGCTACGGCGAAGAATTGCTGAACAAGCCCATGGACGGTGAACGCGGTCTGGCCACGGAACAGCCTGACAACAAGACCTACTTCGGCATGAAGTATGATCCTCAGGACGGCTTCCTGCTGACCACCCGCGGCAATCCCTTCGAGAACGTGGTCAAGAATGGCGATGAGGTCATCGTCCATTCCGCCAGCGGTCTCGACTTCAAGGTGCCTCTGCTCAAGAAGATCAAGGCGGACGGAACCTGGAAGAGCAAGGACGCCGAGGTGGCCATGGATTCGGTGGGCGCTCATATGGAGAATCTTGAGTGCTACTCCTGCCATTCCGACTGGGCTCCCCAGTGCTATGGTTGCCATGTGACCATGGACTATTCCGAGGACAAGTCGGACAGTGACTGGATTGCCCGAGGCAACGCCCATCAGGCCAATGGCCTCAATGACATGTCCATCAAATCGCCCGGCAAGGCCAAGGAAGGCCGCTCCTACCTGCGGTGGGAAAATCCCATCCTCGGCGTCAACGGCGAAGGTCGCGTCACCCCGCTCATCCCCGGTTGTCAGGTCATCTACACCGTGATCGGGCCTGATGGCACGAATCTCGCTCACAACGTCATCGCCACCAGTGACGAAGCGCCGCTGGCTCTTGATATGGCCCCCGTGCAGCCGCACACCGCCGGGCGCAAGGCCCGCACCTGCGAATCCTGCCACAATGATCCCAAGGCTTTGGGGTATGGCATTGGCGGCGGCGTCTACATGCAGGGCTATGACAAGGGCTTCATCGTCGACCTCGTTGATGCCGAAGGCAATGTTCTTTCCACCAATGCCCGCTACCAGAGTCAGCCCATTCCCGGACTTGACACCGATCTCAGTCAGATCGTTGATCCTGAGACCGGCGAGCAGTTGATGGTGGTTGGCACCCACTGGCCCGCTTCGGCGCCCCTGAGCGCAGACCAGCGCACCCGTATGGAACGTGTGGGCCTGTGCATGGGCTGCCACCAGAACATGGCCGACGCCAGCTTCTGGACAGACGCTGTCATCGCCAAATACGGCAAAATCAGCACCAACGAAGATCATATCGCCATGCTGAACCAGATGGTGCATGACGCTGTGTCGGCTGGTGATTCCGAGGCAGCCGCCAAGTACGAGGACGCCATCAAGCAACTCGAAGAGGCGAAAGCCCAGGCGACTGAAGCAGAGGCTGCCGTCAAGGAAGCCGAAGCCAAAGCGCAAGCCGCTGAAACCGAAAAGAAGAATCTCGAAGCGGAACTGCAAAAGGCGCAGTCTCAGCCT
>WGCR01000445.1 GCA_015493675.1 Anaerolineae bacterium | reverse complement strand
GTCATCACCAATACAGGCAAAACCTGGTTGAGCGTTGTGCCCTTGAAAGATACATACGATACAACTTATCTCACCTATGTGGATGCTGAGCCTGCTTCGGACGATAATACGGATGATGGCGAGATTGTTTGGAGTGATCTCACCCTTAGTTTTGGAGATGAGCTGGCTCCGGGCGAGAGCTTCACTGTTGTGGCGCATTTCACTGCCCGACAGCATACGCAGGACGCTGACAATCATGAAACCATCAATACTGCAACGGTGTTCGAGTCACAAGCCGATCCTGATGGCCCGAATGGCCCTATCGGCTCTGCCGGGCCTCTGGATGAGCAATCCGATGATGCGCCTGTCAGCATCTTGTATCCTGTGGGCGAGTCGATGGTTGGTTTTTGGGCTGAACGCACAGGGTGTAGTGTACGATTATGGTGGCAAACCGCCAGCGAAGCGGACATCCTCGGATTCAATGTGCTGCGCAACAGCAACGGACGCCTCGATCGCCTGAACGAATCATTGATCTTCGCCCATGAAGCAGGAGCCGATGTTGGATCGCTTTATCGCATGATAGACAGAAGCGTTCCACAAGAGCAGGCCTCCTACATCCTGGAAATCGTGCATCTGGATGGACGGGTGGAACGTTATACTGGTCAATCGGCTCCGGTTGTTCGTCAGGGGAAACGCTCCTGCCGGCGGTAGCACAACCAATACAGCCCTGTCCGCGGACAGGGCTGTGTTAGTTACAAGAGAAATTATCTCAACAGGAATTCAGGGGGGCCTCCGACCTCCGGGAGGTGGACGAGTGACTTTTGACTTCGCCGGGCAGTTTTTGTCCACCTCCCGGAGGTCACAAAAAGCAGTCGCCCTCTGAAATCCAAAAGAGCCGGGAAATTGATTATTCGCGGGGTCGTTTTTGTGCAATGTGAGACGATCCAGTCGGTGGAGAGATTGCGTATGCAGGGGCGCGGCTGTATAATTTGGGCTACGTTATGATGACTAGCCATGCTCCTTGATTGTCAGGCGTCTCGATGATTGGTTTGGCGCCGCTTTCATCATTATGCGTGTTCAATTCCATCATTATTTGCTCTGGTGGGGGGGGCATGTCCTGCCTCGGAGCAAGCATTATTACTCTTTTAGCTCCTTTATTATTTTCATTAATTCTGCGAGGGCTCCATGAATAATCACAGAACAAGTCTCAAGTTATTATCTTTCATTAGTTTTGTTGTGATTCTTGCGGTGCTATTACAAATCATGCTTCCGTCAGAAAAAATATCGGCGAGGTCTTTTGAATCGAACAAGAGAGCATCGGCGCTCGCAAAAAACAATACAACCAATGATTGGGATATAACGCCTGTCTTTACCGACTCATTCGAAAGTCTGACAGAGATTACCAACAATGGCGGGACATACAGCGGCATTACAATCGAAACCGGCAAAGATGGCAATGGCGTGCGCATTGATTCCAACGATTCTCTTTATTACAACTACGGCATTAATCCCAACCGCGGCACCATTCGATTCTGGATGAAGCCCTCCTGGGATGGGACGACCAATGTCGCGCCTCATTATCTGCTGGACTGGAAGCAGAACGCGGCCCGCTTCCGCATTCTCACCTGGCACTCCTCATCGAGCAACAAGAATTACCTGGTCTTTCATGTCACCGACGGCAATGGGGCCGATCATGAAGTCAGCACCTCCTCGGACGAGCCCAATGTCATTATGCAGTGGCAGCCCAATACATGGCATGAGATCATCGCTTATTGGGATTTTACGATCGACGATCAATATTGGGGGATGTCGGTGGATGGCCATGTTTACACCAATGATCACTATAGTTGGAACATGACCGAAACGCCAACGCAATTTTGGTTCGGAACAGATGTTTATGGCGACTATCAGGCGAATGCAGTGATGGATGAGTTGCGTATTTACGACCAGAGCATCTGGGATCCGGATGATCCTGTTGGCTCTATAGAACTTATTACATGTGGAAGCGGCACCTGGGAACATCACGAGACGATTCACAATTGCCCGGAAGACTCGCCCATCCTTGACGCTGGCATTCATCCCGGTGAGGACATCCTTTTTTACAAGACAGCGCCCTTCGAGGATGTTTATGAAGGCACGGCGCCTGAGGCCGCTGCGATAACTGACACCATCGCTTATCGTATAGCAAAGGATGAATACGATCCCCTCTTTTTCAATGTCTACTCGCGGGCGCCGCTGAGCGATGTGGTGGTGAGTATGAGCGATTTCAGCGGGCCACAAGGCGTTCTTCCTGCGTCCAATGCTGAATTGCGCATCGTCAACAATTGGTGGCAGGCTGGCACAGGCCCGATGAAGGATGGCGTAGCTCATTACGTGCCCGAGCTGCTCCTCTTCGATGACAGCATCGATCTAGAAGGGCAGACCTGGGATTACGACACGCTGCCCGCTATGCCTCCTCTCGACCATGCAGAGACCTCTCTCGAATCCTACACATCCAAGCAATTCGTCATTATTCTTCATGCGCCGGAAACGGCGGCCGCGGGCCATTATACCAGCACTGTCACTCTCACTGCCAGCAACCACGCCGCAGCCTCGCTCACCCTGACGTTAGAAGTATTGCCCTTTGCACTGCGAGATACAGGGCGAACGGTGGTCATCTATCACGTAGCAAATATCGATACGCCCACCAACGGCTATTACGTGCCCATGGACCGCTATCAGGCGCAGCTGGATGACATAAGACAGCATAATTTCAATGGCACGGCCATCTACGGCTCCTATCCAACCGATAACATTCCCCTCAAGGTGCAGAAGAACTCAGAAGCCGGATTGACCAAGCGCGCCATTCTTATGACTTACTATGACGACGGCGTCAGCTTGCTGGAATCCTATGGCTATCTTCCTTATTTTTACGGGGTCGATGAGCCCACCTACAACAACAATTCCGGCATGCACGACCACATCGTCCTGTCGCAGGAGATACACAATGGCGGTGGGTTGGTGACGACGGCCATCTCCAAGCAAGGTGAAGAAGACCTGAAGGATTGCAATAGCGACATTTATGATGATTTCCCGCCCGGCACGTGTGAACCTTTGGATATGGCTAATCTGTTCGCTCCCAGCGATCAGACCTATCTCAACGGGTTGATCGATGGTTCGTCCACCAAGACCGATTATGAAACCTATTACTGGCAGGCGATGCAGGAAAATCCCCAGATCAACCGATTCATGTCAGGATACTATCTGTGGAACACGGGCCTCGACGGCATCTTCCCTTACGTCTACCAGGATGTGCGCAACAACCCCTACGATGACTTTGATATCTGGAACACGGCCGGAGATTATCGGGATCATCTGGTTACTTATCCCAGTCAAAATGGCCCGGTTCCCACCATCCAATGGGAAGCCTTGCGGGAAGGACTCGATGACGTGCGCTATTTGGTCACCTGGGATTACTACGACAAATTGGCGGCCAGCGTGGATGCAACGGCTGCGCAAGCCTCCGAACAAACTATTAACGATATGCTGGCGCACTACAACAGTTACAGCAAAATAGGGACCTCTATGGAGCAGTACGCCACCGACCGTGACGTAGTGATTGCCGAAATTTTAGCGATGAAGGACATCGTAGAGACCAATATCACTCCCCCGACTCTCACCATCCACAAGAACGGCGATTCTCTGGACTTGAGCTGGAATCACAACACACCCTTCGACGCTTATCAAATATGGCGCAGCGACAAACCCTATTTCGAGTTGAATGAGGACGAAGCAACGCTGCTGGCGACTATCGACGCTCCCGGAAACAGCTATACCGACTCGCCGCCCCCCACACTCATTGGCGATGTTTCCACCAATTACACTTACCGCATTCAGGGCGTTATCGACGATCTGGAGTATGGACTTTCCAACCGGGCCGGAGAATTCGACTTTTCGCTGATTCCGGGCAATTGATGTTGCTATTGTAGCTGTAAAGGCCTCTTTCTGCGAACGAAAGGAACCTGAATTCGGAATTACAAAAAACTTTCGTAACTATACAGGTATCCCACACAACACTTTGCCACGAAGGCTCGAAGATTTTCGAAGCCACGAAGAAAACCTTCTATTTCCCCCTTCGTGTCTTTGCGCCTTCGTGTCTTCGTGGTTTGGATCTTTTGGATTTCAGGGGGTTGACTGCTTTTTGTGACCTCCGGGAGGTGGACAAAAACCACCCGGCCAAACCAAAAGTTACTCGTCCACCTCCCGGAGGTCGGGAGGCCCCCTGAACCCCTGTTGAGCCCGTGGTTTTTGCCTCGCTATGAAAGGGTAGGTGTATCGTTACAAACTTTCCTCTAAACTGCTAACGTATGCCAGTTGGTTGTCTTTTTCCACTCAAACCTGACAGGTTCTCGTAAAC
>WGCR01000444.1 GCA_015493675.1 Anaerolineae bacterium | reverse complement strand
TGTTGGGTTTGAAAATCGATGGAGGGAAAGATGTAAATCGGGAGTAACTATACAGGCATCCCGCACAACGCTTTGCCACGAAGCCACGAAGGTTTAAGAAGACGCGAAGAAAACCTTCTATTTTTCCCTTCGCGTCTTTGCGCCTTCGTGTCTTTGTGGTTTTTGCCTCGTTATGAAAGGGTAGGTGTATCGTTACAATCAGGAAAAGTATAGCACGGTCGCCATCGCCATGCCATTTTACCCGCTTTCTGAAAAAACTGTCATACTTTTTCCGGGCAGACTTCATCCTCTTTTCACCTGCAACGACTATACTTGAAGGTGATACTCGCATTCAACCGTCTCTCTTTCTTTTTCAGCCTATGCGCACGCTTATCCCTGCCACCCTCATCATTCTTATCCTGGGCCTGATGCTCCTGCTTTCACCGATCTTGGCCGCAGCGCCGCCACCGACGCCAGTCGCGCCGCAGCCGCTCTCGGCTCTGGCGCCCATGGGCCTGGGGGAATGGCGCAAACAGGACAGTCACACCAGCGCCAATCTGTACGCCGTCCAGTTTTTGGATGATCAACTGGGCTTTGCCGCGGGCGAAAATGGCGCGTTGCTGCGCACTGTCGATGGCGGCGACGCCTGGGTTCAGCTCAACACCGGAACCCAAACAACGATCCGCGCCATTCATTTCTTTGACGCCCAGCATGGCTGGCTGGCGGGAGATGCGGGCTTGCTGTGGCGCACCAATGACGGCGGGGCCACATGGCTGGTTGAAAATCTGCTCTTCCCGGGCGATTTTTACACGCTCAGTTTCATCACGCCTGATGATGGCTGGGTGGCGGGCGACTCTGGCGCACTTTATCACTACGACGGCAGCGACTGGCGTCCAGTGCAGCTTTCCACCCAACTGGATATCTTTGCCCTGGCGTTTATCAACGCTCAAACCGGGTGGGCTGCGGGCGAGGACGGCATTATTCTGCGCACCACCGATGGCGGACAGCACTGGAGCACCCAAACCCTGGGCGGAACCGACGCATTTTACAGCCTGGCTTTTGCCGATGACGCCTATGGCTGGGCCGCGGGCGCCGCGGGCGTTATCCTGTATACGCAAGATGGCGGCGTACACTGGCGACCTCAAGCCAGCAATACAACGCAAACGCTGAACGGCATCTCCATGGCAGATCGCTTCACCGGCTGGGCCGCGGGCAATGAGGGGCTGGCCATTTACACCGGAGATGGCGGCGCCACATGGCTTCAGGATAACCCCGGCACGGGATTCACATTGAGATCCGCCTCGGCTCCTGTGGCGCGCCAGGCCTGGCTGGTGGGAGATGCCGGCGTCATTGTACGCTGGCAGGATCCACGTCCCACGCCCACTCCAACAGCTACGCCCACTCATACGCCTTTGCCCACCGCCACGGCCACGCCCACCAGCACGCCCCTTCCCACAGCGATCCCCAGCAGGATCACACTTTTCGTTTTCTTCGATCATGATCACAATGCCAATTATACCGCGGGCGACACCGCCATCAGCGACATGGTCATCACGTTAACGGATGCCCAGGATATTATTCGCGGCGTAGCCTCCACCGACGCCCGTGGCCTGGTCACTTTCTCCAATTTGCCATCGGGCGCTTACACCTTGTGGGCGACTATGCCTGTGGGCTATTATCCCACCACCAGCTATCCTGTGGCGTCCAATCTGGGGTCGGGCGAACAGCAAAATCTGCAATTGGGCCTTGTGTCTGATTATGACTATAACTACATGCCACTAATCCGCAAATAAACGTCTTATGTCCCTTCATCTCTCTCACCATCCGCCCAAAATTCCGCAATCTCTTGCCCGCAGTATGGCCCGATGGTATAATGACACTCTCAACATCTCTATGTCAACCAATTCTAACACTCCCCAAAATCCTATGCGCATTCTGGTAGTAGATGACGATCCCCCCAGTGTGAAAATGACTGCGTTCCTTCTGCGTGAAGAAGGATACGAGGTGCTGGCCGCCGACAATGGCAGCGATGCTCTGGCGCTTATCGAAAAGGAAGACCCCGATCTCATCCTGTTGGATGTGATGATGCCCGGGCTCGATGGCTTCGAAACCCTGCGGGAAATTCGCTCTCGCTACGCGATCCCCGTTATTTTTCTTTCCGCCAAAGGCGAAACGTCGGATCGGGTGGCGGGCCTGGAATTGGGTGCAGACGACTATCTCTCCAAGCCATTTGAGCCATCGGAATTGCTGGCCCGCGTCAAGGCCGTATTGCGCCGCACCGAGGCGTACGCTCTGGGCGAACCTTCGGATCGCATCGAAACCGGCGGGATTCATCTCGATCCTCTCACCAATCGCGCCGAGCTTCCCAACGGGCGTATCGTGGAGCTCACCCCCATCGAGACGCGGCTTCTGCACACGCTGATGCGCAACGCTGGTCGCGTCCTGACCCACGATCAGCTACTCAACAGCGTTTGGGGAACAAACTACGGTGGTTATCCCAACCAGATCGCCGTTTATGTGCGTCGGTTGCGCACTAAAATCGAGGAAAATCCGGACGATCCCCAACATCTGGTCACTGTTCGGGGCGTAGGCTATCGCTTCGAAGTCTAAACCGCCCCTCTTTCCGTTGTTCACCTTCAGGGGACTTGGACGGGCTGCGCTTTGCAGCCCTGTATCCAGCGTCCCCTTTTTCCTATCTCCAGAGAAGAGAGATACAGCCTTATGAGCATCAGAATTCAACCTGGCCTGCGGCTATTCATAGCATTTTTCACAGCATCACTCCTGTTTCTGGCGCTGCCTGCATGGCTGTTCGCCTTTACCATCGTTGATAATACCCCGGCTAATTGGGCCCAGTTCCAACCTCCAGCGGATGCCTGGCAGCACACACACACCCTGCAAACTTCCGTAACAGTCACCGATAGCGACGGGCTCACGAATCAGGCCGCCTATCAGTATTCAGAAGATGGCGTCAATTGGAGCGGTTGGATAACAGATCATCTGCAGGTGGACGGCGTGATTTCCACCACGCGTTATCTCACGGTTGCCTCGTTGACCCTGGGCGAGGGCGCCAATTACATCCAGTATGTCATTACCGATGCTTCGGGCACGGTCGAAACCAGTACCCAATCGACGATCAACATCGATACATCTTCTCCGGCGGCCCCCACAGATCTGCAATTGACGCCTACTGGCTGGCAAAATGCCGATGGCGCTACATGGACGGCCACATGGCAGAATCCTGACGATCTCAGCGGCATTGCGGCCGCCTGTTACAAAGTCGGCGCCGCCCCCGTCGACAGTCAGGACGGGCAGTGTGTGAACGGCGATGATATTCAGCGTATCGATAACATCCTGGCGCCCGCTGAAGGCAGTTTCGATTTTTATCTGTGGCTGCAAGACGCTGCCGGGAACAGTGACATCGCCCATTCCGGCGTGATTACGGATGGCGTGCAGTGGGATGTGACCCCGCCCAGCGTATTTTTGGATATTTTGGGGCCTATTGGCAGCAACAATTGGTTTACCGGCACGATTTACGTCACAATTATGGCGTCAGATGACCAGTCGGGCATTGATGAAGT
>WGCR01000443.1 GCA_015493675.1 Anaerolineae bacterium | reverse complement strand
TCCCTAGTCAAAAGCCTTGTTCTCATCCTGGTGCTGCTGTTTGGATTTGCGTATCTGACTTACTACGAACGCAAAATTCTGAGCCGTTTTCATGTGCGCCTGGGACCCAATCGGGCCGGGCCCTTCGGCCTGTTACAGCCCATTGCTGACGCGGTCAAAGCAATCTTCAAGGAAGAAGTGGCGCCCGGGCACATCAAAGACAAACTGATCTATTTGCTGGGTCCCATCCTCACCATGATCACCCCGCTGATTGCGTTTGCGGTGATCCCCATGGCGCCCGATCTGACGATTTTCGGCTACACCATACAGTTTTACATCGCCGATGCGAATATCGCCATTCTTTACATTGCCGGCGTGACAAGCTTTGCCGCTTATGGCGTGATTTTGGGCGGCTGGAGCAGTAATAACAACTATGGCCTGCTGGGGGCGTTGCGCACCGCCTCGCAGATGATCAGCTACGAATTGCCTTTGGGCATCCTGCTGGTCGCCATCGTGCTGGCCACCAATATCGGGCATGAGCAGGGCACCATGAGCCTGGTGGAAATCGTGAATCGTCCTCGGCCGTGGTGGCTGTGGCTGTGGCTGCTGCTGGCATTCCCCGCTTTCTACATCACCATGCTGGCCGAAAACAACCGCAGCCCCTTCGACCTGCCCGAAACCGAAAATGAGCTGGTGGCCGGTTATCAGACCGAATATGGCGGCATGAAATTTGCCATGTACATGATGGGGGAATATCTCAGCATGATCGCCAGTAGCGCCCTCATGGTCACCCTGTTTTTCGGCGGTTGGCAAGGCCCGCTGGCTACGCCAGGAACCTGGTACGGCCCCATGATTGGCTTCGGTTGGTTCGTCATCAAAATCATCATCGTTCTCTTCCTCTACCTCTGGGTGCGGGCCAGCGTTCCCCGCATTCGTTACGATCAACTGCTGGCATTCAACTGGAAGGTGCTGTTCCCCTTCTCGTTGATCTACATGGCCATCACCGCCGTCATGGTTGCCCTGATCTAGCAGGAAGTTCCCAATCTCCTAATCTCTCAATTCCCCGATCTCCCTTCTATTATGAGCGGACTGAAAGAGTTGGTTCAAGGCGCCGAATTCATTGCCAAATCAATGGGCGTCACCCTGAAAACCCTGGTTACCGAAGCCCCCAATACGGTGGAGTATCCGGAAGAGCCCGTCGCCATTTATCCCCGGTTTCGCGGACGGCATGAATTGCGTCGTTATGAGGATGGCATGGAGCGGTGCATTGGCTGCTCGTTGTGCGAAGCCGCCTGCCCCACCGGCGCCATCTATGTGCTGGCGGCTGAAAACGACCCGAATAATCCCGTGTCGCCGGGCGAGCGCCATGCCGAGGTCTATGAGGTCAACCTGATGCGCTGCATCTTCTGTGGCGACTGCATGCGGGCCTGTCCCACCGAGGCGATTGTGCTGGGCCACAACTTCGAGCTGGCCCAATATGATCGGGTGGAGCTGATTCTGGACAAGGAAGCGTTGCTGAACCCCCCCACTCCCAATGTCATCATCCGACCTGATGCATGAAACTGGCTGTCGGCGATGTTTTTGCCGCCACCGTCTGAACCGCCTATCTGATGTCCCCTATTCGATAACTCCTACCTTTGTTGACCTATGAGCCTCATTTCTTTTTTCATCCTTGCCTTTTTTGCTCTGCTCACAGCGCTGGGCGTGCTTCTTAGCAAAAATGCGGTTTACAGCGCTCTGTCGCTGCTGGCGCATTTTCTGACTATCGCCCTGCTCTACTTCGCCCTGTCGGCGCAGTTTCTGGGCATCGTGCAGGTTATCGTGTATGCGGGAGCGATTGTCGTGCTCTTCCTCTTCGTGATCATGCTGATTGGAGGCGCTACCACCCCTGCCATTCACGAAAAACGCCCCATCGCCCGCGTTGCCGCGACAGTGCTGGGAGCTTTATTCCTGCTGGGCTTGATGGTCGTCCTCTTCAAAGGACTGCCCCTGGGGGCGACGCCCGCGGGAGCGCCCGATGCAGGCAGTGTTCAGGCCGTGGCCGAACCGCTTTACACCACCTATCTGCTGCCCTTCGAGCTGGCTTCAGTGTTGCTGCTGGCGGGCATGTTAGGCGGCATTGTATTGGCATTGAAGGAAAGAAAACGCTGATCTCAGGCTCAACTGTCAATCTTCAACCTCCAGTCTCCGGTTTTCCATCACCATGATGACCCCAACATCCTTTATCCTGATCTTATCCGCCATCATTTTCACTATCGGCGCTGTGGGCGTACTGGTGCGCCGCAATGCTCTGATCATTTTCATGAGCGTGGAGATGATGCTAAACAGCGTTAATCTGACACTGGTGGCGGTGGCCAACCAATGGGGCAATCTCACCGGCCAGATCTTCGCATTCATCGTGATCGCGGTGGCCGCTGTTGAGGTCGCTGTGGGCCTGGCCATCATCATCGCTATCGTCCGTCACAAAGACACCACCAATATCGACGAAGTCCATCTGTTGAAAGGGTAACGCCCATGCTTCAATTCGCCTGGATTATTCTTCTGTTTCCCCTTTTGGGGCTACTCATCAATCTGCTTTTTGGCAAGCGCCTGGGCAAGTCTTTCATCGCCCTGGTGGCGAGCGCCGCTGTGTTTGCATCGTTATTGACCGCGGTGGGCATGGCCGCAGCCTTGCTGGCATTGCCAGAGGCTGATCGGTCTGTGACCGTGCAGCTTTGGCAATGGATACACATCGGCGATTTTCAGGTGAATTTCGCCCTGCTCATTGACCCGCTTTCTGTACTCATGGCGCTGGTGGTGACAGGTGTGGGCTTTTTCATTCACTGGTACGCCGCCACCTACATGCTGGTGGATGACAAACATCAGGACTTGAGCCTGCGACTCTATGGCCGGTTCTTCATCTATCTGAACTTCTTCATCTTGATGATGCTCACCCTGGTGCTGGCCAACAATTATCTCCAACTTTATGTGGGGTGGGAAGGCGTAGGTCTGGCTTCTTACCTGCTGATTGGTTTCTGGTTCTACAAGCCCTCGGCCGCGAACGCCGGGAAAAAAGCGTTCATCGTCAACCGCATCGGCGACTTTGGCCTGGACCTGGCCATCAAGTGGAGGTTCTGCCGGTTCGGAAAACAAGCGGGCAGTCTGGCATTCAACGATATTTTTGCGGCGCTGAAGGGCGCTCCCGATACAACCATCGCTGCTATGACTGGGGTCACTTTGTTACTGTTGCTGGCGGCTACCGGTAAATCAGCCCAGATTCCGCTGTTTGTGTGGCTGCCCGACGCCATGGAAGGCCCGACCCCTGTTTCAGCCCTCATCCATGCCGCCACCATGGTCACCGCCGGCGTTTACATGATCGCCCGCTCTCATCCCCTGTTTGAGCTGGTCCCCACCACCATGGCCATCGTGGCCTGGATTGGCGCCCTGACTGCCCTGATGGCCGCGTCCATCGCCATCGTGCAAACCGATCTCAAACGCATTCTGGCTTATTCCACCATCTCCCAGTTGGGCTACATGTTCCTGGGGGTGGGCGTGGGCGCTTACACCGCGGGCATCTTCCATCTGATGACCCACGCCTTCTTCAAGGCCTTGCTCTTCCTCACCGCCGGTTCGGTGATGCACGCCATGCACGGCGAGTTGAACATCGATCTAATGGGCGGGTTGCGCAAAAAAATGCCCAAGACCTACTGGCAATTTCTGGCGGGCGCGGCTGCGCTGGCCGGGTTCCCGTTGCTGGCCGGATTTTGGTCCAAGGACGCCATTCTGTACGAAGCGTTCCTCAAATCGCCGCTGCTGTGGGGCGTGGGCATCTTCACGGCCCTGCTGACCGCCTTCTACAGCTTCCGGGCGGTGTACCGGGCGTTTCATGGCGAACCCCGCAGCGAGCACGCTGAACACGCCCACGAGCAGCCTGGCGGCATGACCGCACCGCTGTGGTTCCTTACCGCTGGCGCCTTGTTTGCCGGATTCCTGGGACTGCCGCTCATGTTCGGCGAACACGCCAATGTGCTGGGTAATTGGCTCGGGCCCGTCTTCGCCGATCTGGCCGAAGGCCAGCACGGCGGCGAGAGCCTGGAGCTGACCCTGTTCCTGGTTTCCAGCGCCATCGCCTTGCTGGGCATCTTTATCGCCTACGCCCGCTACATCCCTGAATGGGGGTGGGCCAAGAGCCTGCAAAATATCTTCTCGCCCCTGCAAAACATGCTGGAGCATAAGTACTGGGTGGATGAATTTTACATGTCCTTCATCGGCGATCCGCTACGCAGAGTGGGCCAATGGTTTTACCGCGTTTCCGATGGCAAGGTTATCGAGGGCGCTGTCAACGGCATTGGCAAATACACTGTGGTTGCCGGCGCTTATGTGGCCCGGCTGCAAACGGGTCTGCTCAGTATGTACGCCCTTTCGTTCTTCGTCGGCGTCGCGCTCATCCTGCTTTATTTCCTGCTCGCCTGACTTGATCGCTGATTATCGTTTATTGAATGCTGTTATCTCACCAAATCCCTAACCGGAATTAGCTATCCATCCTATGGAAAACCTCGTATCCTTCCCGCTTCTTTCTTCCATCATCTGGCTGCCCACAGTGGGTGCGATCCTGATGCTGTTTTTCCAGTCGGAGCGAAGCGTCAAAATCGTGGCGCTGACGACGACCATCATCAGCTTTTTGGTTTCGTTATTGCTGCTGGCGGGCTGGGTGAACGACAGCAGTATGCAGTTTCAGGAAAACTTGGCCTGGATTCCGCAGTTGGACATCAACTATCATCTGGGCGTCGATGGCATCAGTCTTTTTCTGGTGCTGCTGACCACGCTTTTTGGCCCCATCGTGGTGCTGTTTTCCTGGAATAATGTCAAAGACAATCTGAAAGCCTATCTTTTCCTGCTGCTGACTCAGCAAACAGGGATGTTGGGAGTGTTTTTGTCGCTGGATTTGGTGCTGTTCTTCATCTTTTGGGAGTTCACGCTGATTCCCATGTACTTCCTCATCGGTCGGTGGGGCGGCAAGAATCGGGTGTATGCCGCGGTGAAGTTCTTCCTCTACACCATGGCCGGTTCGGCGCTGATGCTGGTGGTTATTCTGTTGCTCTATTGGAAACAGGGCAGTTTCGACTGGATGGTGTTACAGCAGGCCCCCATGGATGTTCGGTTCCAGACCTGGGCCTTTGTGGCTTTCGCCCTGGCGTTTGCCATTAAAATCCCGCTGTTCCCCTTCCACACCTGGCTGCCCGACGCCCATGTTCAGGCTCCCACTGCTGGTTCGGTGATTCTGGCGGGCGTGCTGCTGAAAATGGGCACGTACGGCTTCCTGCGTTTCAATCTGCCTCTTTTCCCCGATGCGACGCATCTTTATACGCCGTTGCTGGCTGTGCTGGCGATTATCGGCATCTTGTACGGAGCGCTGGTGGCGCTGGTGCAAAAGGATGTCAAGTCTTTGGTGGCCTACAGCTCTATCGCCCATCTTGGCTTCGTGATGCTGGGCATTGTCAGCCTTACGGCTCAGGGCGTATCGGGCGCGGTGTTGCAGGGCGTCAACCATGGTCTTTCCACCGGCGCATTGTTCCTGATGATCGGCATGGTGTACGATCGTCGCCACACGCGTTTGTTATCGGAATATGGCGGCCTGTGGAAAAAAGTGCCTGTCTGGAGCGCCTTGTTTATCATTGTGGTGCTGGCTTCGGTGGGCCTTCCAGGCTTGAACGGTTTCGTGGGCGAATTCGCCATCCTCGTGGGTGCGTTTCAGGCCAACCCCTGGTGGGCGGTATTTGCCACGCTGGGCGTGATTTTCGCGGCCTGGTATTTGCTCACCGCCGTGCGCGGCATGGTGCAAGGCCCGCTGGATGAGGAGAAAAACGGTAATCTCACCGATCTCACCAAGCGCGAAATCCTGTTATTGGCCCCGCTGATCATTCTTTTCTTCGTCATTGGTCTTTTCCCCGGCTTTTTCTTTGACAAAATCAATCCCGCCGTGGATGCGTTGTTGCAGACAGTTCAATCGGGAACCGATCTGCTATTTTAGAAATCAAAACGGCTCAATCGTATTTCAGGGGGTGAGATTCGGGGCGGATTGCGAATCCGCCCTTGGAGCTACCCGATTCTAGCCGGATTCGCAATCCGGCGGGTTTTGCAAAGCCAACACCCCATGAAATTAAAAAGAACCATCAAAACTATCTGGTCGAAGGCTCATGATGAGACGCATCCGTCCTCATCGTTGATCTTCTGTCATTCATTTTTCTTCCTCCCTTCAGGCATTTTTCGTCAAAAACGATGACTCAATCCCTCAATCTCCTCCCTCTTCTTCCCGAGTTCGTCATCATCGGCGCGGCGTTGCTGCTGCTGATCGTCGATATGGCGACTCGATTCAGCAATCATCGCAGCGAAGGCTCCCTGATGGCCGGGCTCACTTTCATCGGGTTATTGCTGGCTGCGGGCCTGACCATGGCGGGCCTCGGCGGTAATGATCTGGTGGCGGGCGTGGCGCTGGTCGATGATCTCAGTCGTTATCTGAATCTGGCTGTGCTGCTGGCCGCGGGTTTGAGCGTGCTGCTGGCTTGGCGGTACATCCCCGAGTTTACAAAGCAATCCAGCTCGTTTTATGCGTTGGTGCTGCTGGCTACCGCCGGTATGATGTTCCTGGGGAAATCTGTGGAGCTCATCACCATGTTCGTCAGCCTGGAGATTCTTTCGGTGTCACTGTATATTCTCACTGGTTTCAATCGGCATCAGTTGGCCAGCGCTGAGGGGGCGCTCAAGTATTTTCTGTTGGGGGCTTTCTCTTCGGGCTTTTTCCTGTATGGCATGGCGTTGATGTACGCGGATACCGGCAGCACGCAACTTTCCCAAATATCAGCGGACAGCACAGGGGGCTTCCTGATTTTGGCCGGACTGGCCTTGCTGTTGGTGGGATTTTTCTTCAAGCTGGCCGGGGCGCCTTTCCACATGTGGGCGCCCGACGCATATCAGGGCGCGCCCACACCGGTAACCGCATTCATGTCTGTGGCTACCAAGGCGGCGGTGTTTGTCGCATTGTTTCGGGTGCTGGCCGCCATGCCCGGCGCCACTGCGTCGTTGTGGGCGCCTGTCATCGCTATCATTGCCGTATTGACTATGACCTGGGGCAATTTTGCAGCCCTGCGTCAGACCAGTCTCAAGCGCATGTTAGCATACAGCTCCATTGCTCATGCCGGCTATATGCTGACGGGCGTGGTTGCAGGCGCAGATGGTCTGAACGCGGTCTTGTACTATCTTTTCGCCTACGCCTTCATGAATATCGGAGCCTTTGCAGTGGTGGCGATGCTGGAGCGCCCCAATGTGCATGAGCGGCAGGATGCGAACATCGCCTCCGCTGCGGGTCTGTTCAACCGCCGCCCCATGCTGGCAGTGGCTATGGCTATCTTCATGTTGTCGTTGGCGGGCGTGCCGCCTTTGGTTGGCTTCTTTGGCAAGCTATATGTGTTCAGTGCGGCGGTCAGCGCCGGCTGGACCTGGCTGGCAGTGGTCGCCATGATCAACAGTGTGGTCAGCGCCTACTACTATCTGCGGGTGGTGGTGACCATGTTCATGTCGGAAGCGAATGAACAAAGCTACGTCCGCAGCAGTCTGCCCGGCGGCGCTTCTGTGGCTATCGCTATTGCGGCCGCGGGCGTGCTGCTCATGGGGCTGCTGGCTTCGCCAGTGTTCGTACAATTGGGCCAGGCTGTGATTGCGCTGCGATAAAGTAACACCGTCGCCAAACAACATCATGAGGATAAAACGCATCCGTAATGACAGGATGCGTTTTTTATTTGGGATCGCCCCTCAATCCAATGGCGTCGATAGCCTGACTTCCGTTGGTGAGTCGGGCGAGCTGCGGCGGGCGCTGGTCGACTGACGCCCTCTTCTTGTTTTGCTGCGTGCATGGGATTAAAATGCAGATGTCGCAGGTAACTGCTAAGGTCGTTTTCGCTCGAATGAACCTGACAGGTGCCTTTGGCAACAATTCGGAGCCTTGCACGCTTCGTTGCTGGCTGAAAACCGCACATCCTGCCGCCAAGGTTACGAGGACCTGTCAGGTTTGAGTGAGAGAAGACAACCAACTGGCATATGTTAGCAGTTACTGTCGCAGGAAGAATCCATGCCACCTGTCTTCTCGATTTTCATCTCGATCATATAATCATGGCTGTACTGAAAAAACCTTCAACACGGAGGCACAGAGCGCACAGAGGAAGAAAAGGGTGAGATTTGGAGAGGAATTTCTCTGTGAACTACCACTATTTTCTCCGTGTCCTCCGTGTCTCCGTGGTGAAATGACCTTTTTGCAGTGGAGC
>WGCR01000442.1 GCA_015493675.1 Anaerolineae bacterium | reverse complement strand
GCACCCACCATGCCCGAAGGCGATGAACGCCCCCTGAGCAAAATCCCGCCGGCTGATCGAAATGAGTACTTCAACACGCCCCCTGCTATGCAGATCGATCCCGACAAGGATTATCAGGCCGTCATTCGCACCGAAAAAGGCGACATCACGCTGGACCTCTTCGAAAAACAGACGCCCATCACCGTCAACAACTTTGTGGTGTTGGCCCGTCTCGGCTATTTCGATGACACCACCTTCCATCGCGTCATTCCCGATTTCATGGCGCAGGGCGGCGATCCCACCGGCACTGGCGCTGGCAACCCCGGCTACATCTTCGATGACGAGATCGTGAATGAACTGCGGTTTGATCGCGAGGGCCTGCTGGCCATGGCCAATCGCGGCTTCAACACCAATGGCGCCCAGTTCTTTATCACCCTGGCCGAAACGCCATGGCTGAACGACAAACACACCATCTTCGGCGAAGTCATCGATGGCATGGATGTGGTCAAGCAATTGAAGGAACGCGATCCGCAAACAGCCACCGAACCGGGCGATAAAGTCATTCGCATCGACATTATCGAAAAATAACTGCCCGAGACAGCATCCCCGGGCGACCACACGCCGCCCGGGATGAAGCATCTCCCCCATTAGCGGCCGCGAAATTCTCTCCGGTTACACTCGGGATATGCTTCGTTCCCGCTGGCCGTTCGACATGACGCGAATACAGCTATTCACGAAACCTACCTGCACAATGATTCATCTCAAACACCCCCATCTCCAAGGATATCTCTATGGCTCGTTATCAATCTCCCCCCTCCATGCAAATCGACCCCACCAAAACCTACTACGCCACCATCAAAACCAACAAGGGCGATATGCGGCTGAAATTGTTTGCCGATAAAGCCCCGATGACGGTCAATAACTTCGTGTTCTTGGCCCGCGATGGCTTTTATGATGGCGTCCCCTTCCATCGCGTGATCAAAGACTTCATGATTCAGACCGGCGATCCCACCGGCACCGGTCGCGGCGGCCCTGGCTACCGATTCCCCGACGAAATCCATCCGGAGCTGCGGCATGACGGGCCGGGCGTATTGAGCATGGCCAATGCCGGTCCCAACACCAACGGCAGCCAGTTCTTCATCACCCATGTGGCCACGCCCTGGCTGGATGGCAAACACGCGGTCTTCGGCAAGCTGGTCGATGGTTCCGATGTGCTCTACGCTATCGAGCAAGGTGATTACATCGATACCATCGAAATCGAGGAAACTGACTGAAGATAACTCCCCACCAACGTGAAAAGACCCCAACTTAGCCCCAAACAACATGCTTTTCTCCGGATCAGCCTGGCCATTCTCATCACGGCTTTTGCCATGGTCGCGTTATGGCTGCTCCAGCGTAGCGGCATGTTGCACAATCTGGGCTATGTTGGGGTCTTTATCGTGGGTTTCCTGGCCAATGCCACCATTTTTCTGCCAGCTCCCAGTTGGGCGCTGACCATCGCAGCGGGCGTCACGCTCAATCCGCTGCTGGTTGCTTTGGTTGCCGGGGCTGGCGAGTCGTTGGGAGAGATTACCGGGTATCTGGCGGGGTCATCGGGCAGCATCGTGCTGGAAGACAGGGAAAATTACCAGAAATCCGCCCGATTGATGAAACGATGGGGCGTGTGGTTCATCATGTTTCTGGCATTCATTCCCAATCCCGCCTTTGATATCGTGGGCATTCTGGCGGGCGCTTTGCGTATGCCCGTGGCAAAATTCCTGTGGGGAACTTTTCTGGGAAAATTTTTTCGGGCGATACTACTGGCTTACGGCGGCTACGGGGTGTTCAATCATTTTTGGGGCAAGTAGCGCCTACGCTTCATCGAGCAGGGGCAAAATAAATTCCCCCAAATCAGCACCCTGCTGACTGCCCAGGGCTACGCCCTGCTGATCGATGACCACCACCGCAGCTTCCTCATTGGCGTCTTTGACCCCGAATGCCCGGAAAAATTCCCCCTTCCAGTCCGGAAGAATGACGATATAGTCTGCGGGCGTCCAGCCGTCGGGCAGATGTTTGGCCGCGCTTTCATAAGCCTGTTTGAGCGCCGATTTGGCCATGCCGCGGAACATGCGGGGAACGCTTCGCAGATCTACGACGCTGACGATGCGCACATCATCAGCGTCGGGAAATCGTTCCCGCACGGCATCCTGGATGCGGGCCAGGGTGCGAGCGGTTTGCTGACTCTGGAAAACCAACACCAGACGGCGGGCGTCGGGCTGGCTGGGATTGATGGCGCGGCCGCTCTCCACGGCCTCCATGCTGATGTCTGGTGCGGGTTGATTGGCTGGATAAAGTTGCGCTGTCATGAGACCTCATTTGAGCGGATAGGGAGTAAACAATCCGACGACAGGACGAATCCGCGCCGGTATCGATAAGAGTGACGATGGACGATAGACCAGGGATGGTGCTGTGCGACGACTGACATCGTCCATGGCCCATCGTCTCTGTCCGAAACAGTTCTTCACGGCTATTCTGCCCAGAGCGCAGCCAAAATGCAAGATTGCCGGGGGCGCGATCCGAAAACTTTGTGCGGTTGTGCAGGCAAATGTCCTCCCGGATGCGGCAAATCCGGGAGGATGAGTGCGTTCCAATTTGGGGGCAAATTTGCATTTC
>WGCR01000441.1 GCA_015493675.1 Anaerolineae bacterium | reverse complement strand
CTGCATGATCTCATCTATCCGCAAGGCTCCATCAAGCTGTTGGGGTTGACGCGGGATCATGAGGATGAGCGTATGAAAAAAGGCGTGGCGGAGTTGCACCGGGCCTTTCGGCAGAAGGAGATTTACACGGTGAGCGCCATGGTGGCGGACCCCGATCCTGTGGAGGGATTGCTGGCCAGCATTCAGGCCCTGAGCGGCGTTGTTTTTCGGCCCAATGCGCTGTGGCTGCACGCCAGCATCTTTGCAGAGGAGGCGTTTCGTTCACGTTTGCAGGAGATCGCGGATGAGGCGCACCGCGTGGGTATGGGGGTGATGGTGCTGGGATCGGGCCCGGAAGCGGGTTTTGGCGAGCGCCAGCACATCACCGTGTGGGTGCACGATCAAGGCCCGGCCTGGGAGCTGGATATGCATCTGGGCAATATCGATCTGGCACTGCTGTCGGCTTATCTGCTGCGTCAGAACTGGCAGGGTCGCGTCGAGGTGGTGACGGTGGTGGCGAATGCGGAAGAGGCGGACAAAGCCCGCCGTTATCTGCAACATCTGGTGGATATGGCCCGGCTGCGGCATGTGGATGTGCGGGTGGAGCAGGGAGCGTTTCTCGATGCCCTGGCTGCGAGTGGGCATTCCGATCTGCATATCGTTGGGTTCCCCAGGCGGCTGAGCATGGATTTTGTGGATACTGTCATGTCCCATGCGGGCGCGGCCTGTCTGTTCGTGCAGGATTCGGGCCGGGAGAATGTTCTGGCCTGAGCCGTGACCAAAGTCACTGCAACAAGGCCGATTGAATGCGATAATGCAAATGAACCTGGCCGTTCGGGCGTTACCCCACGCCAGCTACACAGAGGAGCCTGAAATGAAGAAGATTCATTTTCCAAAACCCTACCAGCACACGCATCCTCCTGTCCGGGATGTCAACGAACTCTACGAAGAGCAGTTGACATTTGGCGAGCGGGCCGCAGATAAAGTGGCTGCCGTGGCTGGCTCCTGGACGTTCATCATCATCCAGAGCATCATCCTGGGCGCCTGGGTCATTCTGAATGTCACGGCCTGGATTCGACATTGGGACCCCTATCCCTTTATTCTGATGAATCTGGTGCTTTCATTGCAGGCGGCCTACACAGCTCCCGTGATCATGATGAGCCAGAACCGCCAGGCGGACCGAGATCGCATGGAGGCGCACAATGATTATCTCATCAACAAAAAGGCCGAAGAGGAAGTTCGTGTGATTCTCGATGAATTGAATGCCCAAAACGAAGCGTTGCTGGTCATTCACGAATCTATCGCCAAACTAGCGGAGGAAGTTCGCATCAATCGCCAGCAACTGAACGCCATCGAGGCGTCAGAGCAAGAATCGTAAGATCACATCTCTATCGGAGGTTATCGTTTATGAAAAAGACCGATGAATTCAAAAAACAAGCAGTAGATGAGACTCTCAAAGAATTGGGCGCCGATCTGCAAAAGGGGCTCAGTTCCACCGAAGCACAAAAACGCTTGCAGCACTATGGCCCCAACGCCATCGAAGAGAAGGAGGAGCCCCTGTGGCATCGCATCTTTCGCCGTTTTTGGGGCCCGATTCCGTGGATGATCGAAATCGCGGGCATTCTCTCCGCCGCGGTCAAGAAATGGGAAGATTTCATCATCATTATCATCATGCTGCTGGTCAACGCCGGGCTGGACTTCTATCAGGAAGGGCGGGCGTTGAGCGCGTTGAAATCATTGAAGCAGAAGCTGGCCCAGCAGGCCATTGTCCTGCGAGATGGCGAGTTCAGGACCGTTCCGGCCAAAGAGCTGGTGCCGGGCGACATCATCAAACTCAAGATCGGCGATATCATTCCTGCGGACGTGCAATTGTTGCAGGGCGATTACATCCAGGTGGATCAATCGGCCCTGACCGGTGAATCGCTGCCTGTGAGCAAGAAGCCGGGCGCGGTAGCCTACTCCAACACCATCGTCAAGCAGGGCGAGATGCTGGCTGTGGTGGTGAACACCGGCATGAACACCAATTTCTCGCAGGTGGCGTCGCTGGTGGCCCAGGCTCAGCAGGAAGAGACCAGTCACTTCCAGAAGATGGTCATCCAGGTAGGCGATTATCTGATCATGCTCACCCTGGCGCTGGTGGTTCTCATCGTCATGGTCGGCATCTTCCGCGGAGAGGATGTGCTGGAGCTGATTCGCTATGCCCTGGTGCTGACGGTGGCCGCCATTCCTGTGGCCATGCCCGCGGTGCTGTCGGTGGTCATGGCCGTGGGAGCGCTGAATCTGGCCAAGCGGCAGGCCATCGTCAGCCGTCTGGTGGCCATCGAGGAGCTGGCGGGCGTGGATGTGCTGTGCAGCGACAAGACGGGCACCCTCACCCAGAACAAGCTGCAGGTGACCCAGCCCACGGTCTTCGATGGACATGACGAACGGGAGTTGCTGCTGATGGGCGTGCTGGCTTCCAGACTGGAAAACAAGGACCCCATCGACATGGCCATCTACAACTATCTGAAGCAAAAATACCCTGATCTGGATTGGAAGGGGTACGAGCAAACCCACTTCACGCCCTTCGACCCCATCCGCAAGCGCACCGAGGCGGTTATCAGGCGCGGCGATGAGACCTTCGTCGCCATCAAGGGCGCGCCGCAGGTGATCATCGAAATGGCGAAGCTGCCCGAAGACAAGGTCAAAGAGTTGGACAAAATCGTGGATGATTTCGCCAGCAAGGGCTATCGCACCATCGCCGTGGCCAAAAAGACCGGCGATCAGGTGGAGCTCATCGGGCTCATCCCCATGCTGGACCCGCCGCGGCCCGACTCCAAGGCCGTCATCGAAGACCTGCGCCAGCATCATGTACGGGTGAAGATGATCACCGGGGACAACATCGCCATCGCCCGGGAGATCGGGCGCATTCTTGGTCTGACCGGCACAGCCATGCGCTCGAAAGACCTGCGTAGCAGCAAAAACGAGGGGGTCATCCTGCTCACATCCATCCTCTCTCAGGCGATTTACAAGAAGCTATATCCTGACGCAGACAAAGAAACCGTGCAGAAATTTGCACAGGAGGTGGCGAGAGAGGTCGAGGATCGCTTCGAGACCCAGAACTTGAGCAAAGGGTTGGTCAGCGCTCACGAATCGGATATTATCGAGCAAATCGAGGCAACAGAGATCTTTGCCGAGGTCGTGCCTGAAGACAAGTTCCTCATCGTCAAGGCCCTGCAAAAAGCGAATCACATTGTGGCCATGACTGGCGATGGCGTCAATGACGCACCAGCGCTAAAGAAGGCGGACTGCGGCATTGCCGTCGCCAACGCCACGGACGCGGCCCGCTCCGCGGCCGACATCATCCTGACAACACCGGGCCTGGGCGTGATCAATGACGCCATCAAAATCTCGCGCAGCATCTTCGAGCGCATGAAGAGCTACGCCACCTTCCGCGTGGCCGAGACCTTGCGGGTAATTTTCTTCATGACGCTGAGTATCGTCGTCTTCCACTTCTACCCCATCACGGCCCTGATGATCATCATCCTGGCGCTGCTCAATGATATTCCCATCATGACCATCGCCTATGATAATACCAAGGTGGACAAGAAGCCTGTGCGCTGGGACATGCGTGAGATGCTGACCATTTCCACCATGCTGGGAATTGCCGGAGTCATTTCCTCCTTTCTGTTGTTCTTCATTATGATGCAAATGAAGCTCTCCACGGCGCTGATTCAATCGCTATTCTTTGCCAAGCTGGTCATCGCCGGGCATGGCACCATCTACAACACCCGTATCGACGACTGGTTCTGGAAGAAGCCCTATCCATCCTGGACGCTATTTGGCGCTACGTTCAGCACGCGGGTATTGGGCACGTTGTTTGCGGTCTATGGTTGGTTCATGGTTCCCATTGGCTGGAAGCTGGCAATGCTGATGTGGGCCTACGCTCTGGCCTGGTTCGTGTTCAACGATGTGGTGAAGATGGCCACCTACAAAT
>WGCR01000440.1 GCA_015493675.1 Anaerolineae bacterium | reverse complement strand
GTGTTGAGTGCGGTATAAGGGTAGGAGTTATTGAGGGCGCGGGCGTTCTGGCGCCCGGCAACATGGCTGGTGCTGCGATTAAGGCGGCAACGGTGGCGCCGTCGAGATTGATGGCTGGATCCATCTGCCCCACAGTTTGTTGCGTTTGATCTAATAATTCGATAAGCACCAGTGTTCTAATTCGCAGCGCCGGCGGCACATCGATGCGCAACATATCCAGGACAGCGACGCCTGCATCATCGTTATTGCCCCCGCGCCAAACTTCGGTGACAAGAGGGCTGGAGACCTGGGAGACGACATTATTTTGAAAATGCTTCCATTCGCGTATGTTATCGCCAGCTACCAGAGGGAGGGCGTAAGTTTCGCCGTTATCGAACAACAAGCGCACCTCGCCCAGTTTTTGACCATCGAACGAGCGAAATAGATCGCCAGCGGTGAGTAAGAGGTAGATGGTTTGAGGATTGGAAATGCCAGCGGGGATGGCGATGAAGGTGGGATGGTCGGGTAGGGGGTTGGCCTGGGTGACCACGCTTTCCCCATTGCCGAGATCAAAGGGAACGCCTCCCAACGTGACCTGGCCCAGCGGCGGATTGCGATATCCTTCATGGGTATTGGAGTTGGCGATCTGTTTGATGGAAAGGGGAATGAACGCCAGTCTGGCGACGATAGGCGTGAGAGAAGGTGGCGTCGGAGAGGGTGTGAAGGTGGGGGGAACAGGCGTTTTTGTTGACGTCGGCGTTTGGGAGGGAGGAACCGTTGGCGTAGAGGTAGATGTGGGTGTGGCGGATGGCGGTGGGAGCGTGTTTGTTGGCGCAGGCGTGTTTGTCGGCGCCGGTGTGGACGTATAGGCGCTTTCCTCTTTTTCAGCGATCTGCGTCCCCTGGGAATGGCAACATGGCACGAATTTACGGCCAGGGCCGAGCGCCAGGACTGCGATGATGGCGACAACCGCCAATGCAGCCAATGCAATCCATAGCCAGGGGGCTTTTTGCCGCGGCGGACGCGTTGGCTTGCCCGAATCTGGGGCTGATGGCGAGAGGGGATAGCCGCAGGTTTGACAAAAGCGGGCGTCGGGTCGGCGTTGTCGGGCGCCGCAGTTGGGGCAAATCGGATTTTGGGATGGCATGATACGTTTTCTTGAACCTCAGTGGCTTTGCGTGAGATCAGCAGCGAACAGTGATTCCAGTATCCGCCGCGTGTCTTCGATGGTGAGCCATTGGCCCAGGTAATAGGCGTGGTCTGGCCCGAAACGGATCTCGAAATGGAGATGAGGAAAATCCAGATTGCCTTCGATGCCATCGGGCGTGCCGGAGAGGCCCACCTGGCCGATGAGTTGACCTTTTTCGACCTGGGTCCCCACGGTCAGCCCATCGGCAATGGCGCTGAGATGCTCGTATTTGGTGATCAGCCCATCGCCATGATCGATCCATATCTGCCGCCCGCCCAGCTTATCAAGGGTGTCGGCGGGCGTGATGTGGCGGGCGTGAGCGTCGGCCAGCAGGGCATTGACTTCATCCAGCGTCATTTCCTGATAATCGACATCCGCCCGAATGACGACCCCCGCCCCCGCGGCCAGGACGGGGGAGCCGATGACCGCGCGCTGGTCGGGCGCTTCGTAGTAGAGGTCCATGCCCTGGTGGACGCCATAACGATAGGCCCGGCGGGCGCCGGGGTACAGCACGAATTGATCGGGCAGGACTTTGCCAGGATTAGGCATAGCGAGCTGGTAGCGACTGAGCAGGGAGGGAACGCGCGGATCGTTGGGCGGCATTTCCGCCAGGGTGACGCCGTCCAGGTCCCAGGATGCCGCGGCAAGCTCGGGCAAAGTTCCAAGCAAATCTGCAGAAGCGCTGTCAGGTTCTGGCAGAGGATAGGCGTAAAGCTGATTGCCCGCCATCATGTACAGGACGCCATCTTTTTCAATGGCGCTGTGCAAGCGGTCGAATTCGGGATTATCGGCGAAGATAAATTGCCTGAGAAATGAGCCATCGCGACGATCCAGAACGACGATGCGCCGCCGGGGCGGATCGGCGACATACATGGCAATGTCGTCATCGGCGAGGGATAAAGAGAGCGGCCGGGAGGAGAGTTGTTCCCACTCAGAAAAATGCGTTTTCCCCTCCGCCACATCCAACGAAAATGTATTCACCAGATCGGGCGCGTATTGGGCGATTTCTCCCTCTCGGTTCAACACGTAAACCGCGCCATCGATGGCCAGATCGATGCCCTGGGTGACGTCGGGCCCCCCTTCTGGTTGCAGCCACAACAAGTTGCTGTTCAAGTACGCAGCGCCTAGTTCAGTAGGAGGATAACGCCATATCTGATTGCGGGACGTATCCAGAAGATAGAGACGATCTGCATAGGTGGCGAGATTCAAAAAATGGGGCTCGGGCCGGGAAAACCCGCTGGCCTGGGGGCGGTGTAGCGACCACCGGACCGATGCCAGGTCGTAGATGAAAATGTCGTTCGATTTATCCAGCACGGCCACGCCATAACTGAGATTCGTAGCATCCACCGCCACGATCTCCTTGACCGGGAAACCGTCGATGAGCGCAGTGGGTGTGAGGATGGTTGTCAGGGTGAGGGGCTCTTGGGGAGCGAGGCTTGTTGGCAACGGGGCCTGGTATAGCGTTCCGCTATCGATGATGTAGATCTGGTCCGCGGACAGGCTCATATCGATGGGCTGCACCAGGGGCTGGCCCAGACTATTCACTAACCGATGTGAGGCGACTTTGCTGCTATCGAGATAATAGGAGCCTTGCATAACATCCAGGGCGAAGGCTGTCGATTCCTGCAAATCCGAAAGCGCTGCGGCGTTTTCCTGGCCCATCCCCATGGCTTCATCCAAAATGAGCAAGATCGCTTCCAATTTCTCCTTATCCCGCTGTGCGATTGCATTTTGATGGGCAGTTTGCAGCACTTGCAGGAGGGAAGAATCTGGCTGTGCGGGAGGAGGACAGGTGGGAGCGATGCTGGGAGCAGGCGTGTCCATGGGAGTAACCGTGTCCATGGGAGCAGCCGTGGGTGTAAAAGTTGGGGCAATTTCGACAAACTGCAACGTGGGGGCGGGCAGCGTGGCATCGGCGCCGGTGCGATTGATGGATGTCGATTTGGCAGCGCATCCCACCCCGCTGACGATTACCGCCAGCAGCAACAAGGCTACCAGGGGGTATGTGATGTAGCGGGAAGGCAAGGACAATGGTTGGCGGGTAGTCATTGTGATCGGCAGGGGTCTTCTTTGGGGATGGTGATCTTGCATGAAACGGGCTCGTCGTCATCCAGCGCCTGGTAGCAGTAAATTTTCCATTGACCATCGGCTTCTTTTTGCAGTTGGAAGACAGCTCGATAGTCTTCGTGGCCATAATCTTTCAAGGTTCTGCCGTCGACTTTTTTGAGGATGCGATTTTCGCGAATGCGGGCGAGAACGGTGGCGTGACGACTATCGGGAAAAGAGATGCTTTGGATCAGGAATTCGCGATTGCCGTATTGGAAATACTTCCCCTCCTTTTTCATACCGCAAATCCCCCGTCTTTGGCGTTCCAGAACAGGGTAGGTCAAGGCCTCGTCGAGGCGCTGCGTGTTCCAATAGGTAAGGGATTCAATCTTGATATCGCGATATTTGGCGAGCACGGCGCGGACCAACTCTTCGTTAGATGACGCGGCCGGGCGTGTGGGGACGGGCGTAGCGGTGGGTGG
>WGCR01000439.1 GCA_015493675.1 Anaerolineae bacterium | reverse complement strand
GAGCTGCGCGTGCTGGGCGAGGGAGAAAACAATGGCGGCTCTGGCCAAAGCGGGCAAATGAACATCTTCATCACCGTGCTGGATGCGGCCGGCAATCCCCTGAACGGCGCGCAGATTGTCAACGAGGAGCAACAATTCCCGGTGACGGCTGTCTCGGGCGACAAAGGCCCGGGCAAAGCCGAGATCACCATGTACGCGCAGCTCTTCCGGCTCAAAATCGCCAGTCTCAACGGCCAGCCCGTAAGCAGCGAGGTCACCACCAAGCTGGGACTGAAGGACATGGATCCCGCGCCGCTCATCGGCAAGCTGGGCGATGTGTGCACTACCATCGAAAACTGTCCGCCCTGGCCGCGCAAACACTTCTCCTACGTGCTGGTTTTCCAGAAAACGCATTGAGGGTCACGACACATTCAAGTTAGTACCTTATCACTGGAATCCTGGCCCACTGGGCAAGAAAATGTCTCACGCAAAGACGCAGAGCCGCAAAGAAAAAAAGAGGAAAGAAAAACTTAGCGCCTTGGCGCCTTTGCGTGAGATCAGCTTTTTGGTTCCGGCTTGTTCGGGTTAGGGAAACCTTTCAAAGACCGCCTGGCAGTTATCCCGTTTGTAACTCCTACCCTTTCATAACGAGGCAAAAACCACAAAGACACGAAGGGGAAAATAGAAGGTTTTCTTCGTGTCTTCTTAAACCTTCGCGCCTTCGTGGCAAAGCGTTGTGTGGGATACATGTATAGTTACTCCCGTTTTTTCAAAAAACATGCGCTGAGTCGTCCTGTCCGCAAAATCAGCGGCGAATTCTGCGTTGCAGGACGTGAATTCCCGCATTGAGCGATCGGTAATTTTGCCAGTCGGCTTTTTTATGGTTAGAATCATGCAATCGGGGAAAACGCAAACTCCCATATTCCGATCATGTCTGAAACTGCTCATCCACATTTCACCCGATCTGATCTCCAGACCTACCTGTTCGATCGCACGGCCAGATCGCGCTGTGTAAGTCTTGTCGGCGTCAGCAATGTGGGAAAATCCGCACTCCTGCGAGATTTTCGGGATCCGCGGGTGCGGACGGCGCTGCGACCCGATCTGGATGCAGATTTCCACATCTTTCATGTGGATTGCAATCGGATGCTGGAGGAAAGCGAGCAGGCTTTCTATGAATTGATCCTGCGGGTGCTGTTGCAGACTCTGGAGGCGAATTCGCCGGAACTGCGCGCCCGCATCCAGCAGGCCTATGATCAGCTCATCGCCCCGCCCAGCAAGTTACACATCCCCCTCAGTTTCAATCAGGCCATCACCACGCTGGTGGAAAGCCAGGCCTCGCAGGTTGTTCTTGTCTTCGACGAGTTCGACAGCGCTTTTCGGGCGTTGGCTGGTCGGGTGTTTCTCAATCTGCGGGCGCTGAAGGATCGCTATGGGCAGGGGCTCAGTTATGTCACGGCCACCCATCGTCGGCTCATTCACCTGCGCATGGGCGAGGATGTGGATGATTTTATCGAGCTGTTCAGGACTGGCGTGCGCTATGTGCCGCCCCTGAATGAGTCCGACGCCCGCGTCCTGATTCGCTCCTGCGTCAATGACATGGCAGCCCGCTTCGATGAGGCGGACCGGGCCTTCATCCTGGCTCAGGCGGGCGGACATCCAGCCCTCACCGAGCTGACCTGCCGCAAGCTGGCGCAGATTACCGGCGATCGTCAACGCACCGCCAGCGAGGATCAGCTGATCCATCGACAGGTGCGAGATATGCTGCACCGGGACCCGGGCGTGGCCGCAGAGTGCCAGAAAATCTGGCGTGACCTGACCGATATGGAGCAGGCCGCGCTGGAAAGCTATTTTCGTCCCGAGCAGGATATGACGCCCGAAGCTGTGGATGAGCTCCTGCGCAAGGGCGTGTTGCTGGCCGACGGCGTGGAGCCCCGGTTCTTTTCGGCGTTGTTCGAAAACTTCATGCACCGGCGCATGGCCAGCCGGAGCGAACCGCAGACGGGGGTGCGGGTGGATGTCGAAGCGGGCCAGGTGACGGTGGACGGGCATCTCATCCAGAATTTGACGCGCCTGGAGTTTCGGCTGCTGTTGCTGCTGTACGGGCGGCTGAACAAAATCTGCGACAAATACAGCATCGTCGAATCGGTATGGGGTGAGGAATATGTGGACGAAGTCTATGACTCCGCCATCGAAAAGTTAATCAGTCGCCTGCGCAAGAAAATAGAGCCAGATCCCTCCAACCCCCGCTATGTGATCACCGTGCGGGGACGGGGCTATAAGCTGGTGGGATAACCAGCCGTCAGACTTTTGTCATAGAGCTGTCAGGAAACTATGGGGGCGGGGTTGTAAACTGAGAGTAGATGAAAACATCCTGCTTTTCTGCAGTTCAGGCGGGATAGTCTCCCGCGGCTTCAGCATCTGAACTTTGCGGATGGCTTGACTCATGTCGACAGAAAAACGTTTCACCTCTCGCAAGAAGCGCCCGTTTACAATCAGGAGATAGGGCAATGCCACGTCTCATTCAGGAAATCGATCTATTGCTGCAATTGAATCTCGATGATATGATTCTGAATGCAGGACATCAAGATGCTCTTCCGGCGCTGGATGCCTATCGCCAGCAAATGGAGGATTATCTGGATGTATTGGGAGATATGATCAAAACGCTGGGGAACAGGGTGCAACTGTTACGACAAAAGCAGCGCCAGTTCGAATCCCTGAGCATCGAAGCTGATCACAGCGCCCGCCAGTTTTTGCGGGAGGGGCAGGAGAATCTGGTGCGGGCAGCCACCACCCGCAAGCGGGTCATGCAGTTGGCGTCCGAGGCGTATCAAGAGGAAACAACTTTGCAAAACGCCCGGTTTCTGGCATTGATGGACGCCAAATTGCGGTTGGAGGCCCGATTGACCGAAGTGGCCCAAAAATCGGCGGCAATGCAGGGGACGCTTGCAGAAGGGGCGCTGTTGGCGGCAGTGGCCGGATAAACATCGATTTTTCGCTGACGACATGGCAGTGGGAAAAGAGCGGGACGAATGGAACGGGGAATGGAGCCGGGAACAGACATCATGAGCGGCGGCACGCCGATAAGAAATGAAAATGGAACGCAGACACATCTGACGCCCGCAGATTCTTGCAGATTATCCTGATTTTATCTTTTGGGTGTGTCCATTTTCGGTTGAGCAGCGTGGGCCGCCCTCCAAACTGAAGGGCTCTAAAACCGACCTCCGGGAGGGGGGTGATAACTTGTTTGCTATCTGCCACCTTCCCGCCAGGCGAGAATGAAGGTTCTCTCCACGACCTTCACCCCCACCTCCCGGAGGTCTTGAAAGCTGGCCTGCACCCGCTAGACTCGACTTCCAACTCATTTTGGACACACCCTTATCTTTTTTATCCGCGTAGATCGGCTTTTTCTGTGTCATCTGCGTTCTATTCACGAAGTAGATCATCGGACGCACGGCTTCCGTGTCGGGTCGTATTTTTGATGCAATTGGTGGTATCCTATAAGATAGCAAAACGATCACCACGCTCGTTATTTTTCTGTTCATTTTTCAGACAGACGGTCAGCCAAAATGCTCAAGAATGACAATACCATCTACGTTATCGGCCACCGCAACCCGGATACGGACTCCATCGCTTCGGCCATGGGGTATGCCTGGTTTCTGAATGAAATCATGGCGGATGTGAATGTTATCCCCGCCCGCGCCGGCCAATTGAATCCGCAAACCACCTGGGTGTTGAATCGACTGGGGCTGGAGCCGCCATTGCTGTTGCCCGACGCCTCGCCCCGTTTTGAGAACATCGCACATCGTTTCAACACGACCACGCCCGATGAGCCGTTACGCGACGCCTGGGCTGTCGCCACCCGCACCGGCGGCATTGCGCCGGTCATCAACAGTGACGGCAAACCCTACGGCCTCATCACAGGGCTCAGTTTATTCAACTGGATGCGCGATCTGATCGGGCCCCACACCCACAAGGCGGATGTGAATCTCTCCGAACTCTTCGACACCCCCGCCAGTCAGGCCTGTGACACCGGCGTGCCGCAATTTCGGGGCAGCAATCGCATCAAAGACCTGTTGCCCCGCATTTTGCGGGAAGAACGCACCGAATTCTGGGTCGTGGATGATCATGGCAGTTACATGGGCGTCTGTCGCCAGCGCGAAGCGCTGCACCCGCCGCGCATCAAGGTCGTTCTGGTGGATCATAATGAGCCGGATCAGGCGTTGGGCTCCCTGGACGAGGCCGATCTGATAGAAATCCTCGATCATCATCGTTTGGGAAACTCCCCCACCCGCACCCCCATCAAATTCACCGTCGATCCGGTGGGCAGCACCTGCACGCTGGTCTCGGAGCGCATCGATGAGGTCGGGTTCAGCGCTCCGCCCGAGCTGGCGGGCCTGCTGCTGGCCGGGCTCATCTCCGACACCCTGGCCCTGACCTCGCCCACGACCACCGATCGGGACAGGTTGGCGGCCAAACGTCTGACCCGGTGGGCCTTTATCGGCGGCGCGCCGCTGGCGGGCGAAACCTTTGATTCCTACGCCCAGGAAGTCCTCCAGTCCGGGGCGGGACTCTCCTCCCGTCCGCCGGAAGAGATCGTTCATGCCGATTTCAAGCTGTATGAAGCTGCGGGCAAGCGTTTTGGCATCTCTCAGGTCGAGGTGGCCGGTTTTCAGCAATTGAAGCGCCACCTGCAACCCCTGCGTCAGGCCATGATCGCACTGCGAGATGAAAATGGCCTGGATTTCGCGATTCTGATGGTGACCGATGTGGTGTCCGGTTCCAGTCGACTGCTGCTCACCGATGAAGTGCCCGCACTGGAACTGCTGCCCTATAACCGCGAGCCCGATGGCACATTGCGGGCCGATGGCGTGGTTTCCCGCAAAAAACAACTTCTGCCGTTGATTCTCAGCGCTCTGGAAGCATAACACTCATCCTCTTATCCCTTGCGACGCTCATGATATCCAAACTCACCAAATACGCCGACGCCCTCATGGAGACGGCCTGGCTGTTAGCCCTCATCCTGGCCCCTCTGTTTTTCGATGTTTACTCCCAACGCGTCTTCGAACCGGACAAGATCAGTCTGGTGCGCTCGGTGGCGCTGTTCGGGCTCATCGCCGGCGTTGTGAAGCTGTTCGAGACATGGCGGGCGCGAGGCGCTGCCGATGAGGCGGAGCAGACCGGGGCTGGCTCCTTCTGGCGCAAACCCCTGGTCTTGCCCGTGCTGGCGCTGATGGCGGTCTATCTGCTGAGCACGCTCTTTTCGGTGGCCCCGCGTCAGAGCTTCTGGGGCTCTTACCAGCGCTTGCAGGGGACATTCACCATGCTCAGCTATATCGTCCTTTTCTTCATTACCCTCAGCGCCCTGCAACGCGAGGAGCAATGGCGACGTTTTCAATATACGGTGATCCTGGTCAGCCTGCCCATTGCCCTCTATGGCCTGATCCAGCATTATCAACTGGATCCGTTGCCCTGGGGCGGCGATACGGTCAAGCGCGTGGCCGGGAACATGGGCAACTCCATCTTCCTGGCCGCCTATCTGATTATGGCCATGCCCCTGACGCTCGAACGCCTGATCCACGCCACCCGCAAGATGTTACTGGATGTACAAGGCTCTGTAACCGATGCTCTGGTGGCGGGGGCGCTGCTTTTCGTCCTGGTGATTCAGAGCCTGGCGATTCTGTTCACACAAAGCCGAGGGCCGTGGATCGGTCTGGCCATGGGGTTGTATGTCTTCGGATTGCTGGTATTGACGAGTTTACGACAGCAGGCGGGCGGGCACAAGACAATGGAGATGCGCGATATCCTGCTGGGCGCGGGCATGGGACTATTGGGACTGGCGGCGCTGGCGGGCGGCCTGATCGCCATGTCGAAACTATCCGGCATCATCGGCGGACTCCTGTTATTGCTGGCTCTGGGCATTGCCCTGGCCCTGTATCTGGTTCCGCTCTTTCGCAAAAACGGCTGGCGCTGGCTCTGGCTGAGTTTTATTACCCAATCGCTGGTGGTCGCCCTGCTGGTGGTGCTGCTGAACCTCTCGCCCACCTTCCTGCCCGGCTTCCGTGACATCCCCTATGTGGGGCGGCTGGCGAAGCTGATGGATTTCGAGCACGGCACGGGCCGCGTGCGCGTCCTTATCTGGCAGGGCGTGGTGGATATGATGCTCAAACCGCATGATCCCCTGCAATTTCCCGATGGCCACACCGACGCACTGAACCCTGTCCGCCCCCTCATCGGCTACGGGCCCGAATCCATGTGGGTGGCCTATAATCGCTTTTACCGGCCCGAGCTGGGTGAGCTGGAGCACCGCAACGCCTCGCCCGATCGCTCCCACAATGAAACTTTCGACAGCCTGGTCACCACGGGCATTCTCGGCTTTCTGATCTATTTCGCCCTCTTTTTCAGCATCTTCTATTACGCGCTCGACTGGCTGGGGCTCATCGCCGACAAGATCAGCCGCTACCTTTTCTTCATTCTGGGCGTCTCCGGCGCCGCCATAGGCGTCATCGCCCCCTGGCTGATGGGCGTCCCCGAATTTTTGGGCGTGGGAATGCCGCTCGGGTTCATCATCGGCATCCTCATTTACATCACCTACGCTGCTTTCCACGGTTCCGAAGAGATATCGTCGCTGGAACGACGGCATCTGTTGATCATAGCGATCTTCGCCACGCTGGTCGCCCACTTTGTCGAGATTCACTTTGGCATCGCCATTGTCGCCACCCGCACTTACTTTTTCATCCTGGCCGCGGCGCTGGTTGTTCTGGGCGCCGGACAACTATCTTTCCATCCCCAGCCTGCGGCTGTTCCCGCCGCTTCCCCGCCGCCCGTCCAGACCTCGGGCAAGCGCAAGGGCAAAAATAAAAAACGGCGCGATCGGCGCGGCTCTTCGACGCGAAGGGAAACCGGAGGCAGCTTGTCTTTGGCGCGGATGCTGCTGCCTTTTGCCATGATTTTGGCCTGTCTCTTATACACATCT
>WGCR01000438.1 GCA_015493675.1 Anaerolineae bacterium | reverse complement strand
CGGGGCCTGGACTGCGGTGCGCTTCGCCACCAAGGAATGGGCGCAGATCTGGGTTTATCGCCTGCTGCTGGTGGTGGTAGTGCTCTCCGCGGGCAGAATGCTCTATTTGGCCCTGGCGGGTTAAGACCTCGAAAGTCTAGCTGAACAGCACCTCGATATCCTCGGTGTCCAGGCTCTTGAAAAAGCTGCTTTCGGTGCTGATGAGCTGGGAGACCAGCGCCCGCTTGCGTTCCTGCAACTGCAAAATCTTCTCTTCGACTGAATCGCGGGCGATGAGCTTGTAGACGAAGACAGGTTTGTCCTGGCCAATGCGATGGGTGCGGTCGGTGGCCTGCATCTCCACTGCCGGATTCCACCAGGGATCGATGTGAATCACGTAATCGGCCGCGGTCAGGTTCAGTCCCACGCCGCCCGCTTTGAGGCTGATGAGAAAGAAGGGGATGTCGGGATTGTTCTGGAATTCATCCACCCGCTCCTGGCGCTTGCGGGTGCGGCCATCCAGATAAACGTAGGGGATTTTTCCTCGATCCAGCTCCCCTCGCACCAATTTGAGCATCTGCACGAACTGGGAGAAGACCAACGCCTTGTGTCCGCCCTCGCGCAGCATCTCCAACTCCTGCATCAGCATTTCCAGCTTGGCGGAGTTGCCGCGGAATTTGGGATTGACCAATTTGGGATGGTTGCTGATCTGACGCAGGCGCAGCAGGCCCTCCAACACCTTCATCCGGGCCTGATTCATGCCCTGCTCCTCCACGATGCCCAGCAGCATCGCCCGATATTGATCCCGGGTCTTGTTGTAGAACCGGCGCTGGGCGGGCTCCATATCGCAATAGAGGATCTTTTCGGTGCGAGGCGGCAATTCCGAGGCCACCTGATCCTTGGTGCGGCGCAAAATAAAGGGATACACCATCTTGCGCAAAAACTCCGCGGTCGCCTCATCCCCGCCCCGCTCGATGGGCCGGGCGAACTCCTGCTTGAAATACGCCATGCCGCCCAGCAAACCGGGATTGACGAAAGCAAATTGCGACCAGAGCTCGAACGCATTGTTCTCCACGGGCGTGCCGGTCATCACCAGCCGATGCTCGGCGTTGAGCAGCCGGGCCGCCTTAGCCGTCTGCGAAAGAGGATTCTTGATGGCCTGGGATTCATCCAGCACTGCGTAGTGAAACCGGTAAGTCCGCAGAAATTCGATATCCTTGCGCATGGTGCCATAGGTGGTGAGGATGAGATCGTAATCATCGAAGATGCTGATATCCTTGGGCCGCCCCGCCCCGAAATGCTGATAGATGCGCAACGCGGGCGTGAACCGCTCCGCCTCCCGCTGCCAGTTCACCAACAGCGAACGGGGCACCACGATGAGATCAGCGGTTCGGGCGTCGCCCGACTCTCGCTGCGACAGCAAGAGCGTCAGCACCTGCACCGTCTTGCCCAGGCCCATGTCATCCGCCAGGATGCCGCCAAAGCCGTAATCGTGCAGAAAATGCAGCCAATCGTAGCCCGCCTTCTGATAATCCCGCAGCTCGCCCTGGAACCCGGCGGGCAGCGCCTTTTCCTCGACCCCGCTGAAATCCTTCAGGCGCTGCAAACGCTCTCGAAAGGCGTCATCCGTCTGCGCATGATCCACCTCCGACAGAAGTTGATCGATCATGGTCAGATGAAAATCGGCCAGCCGCACGCCCTCCTCAGTCTCTTCGCCCAGGCGGAAAAGATGCCGGTATTTCTCGATCCACTCCTCCGGAATCTCACCGATGCTGCCATCGGCCAGCTTGACAAAGCGCTCTTTACGGCGCAGCGCCTGTCGAATCTCCTTGATCGGCACGTTGATATCGCCAAAAGTGACCACCGTCTGCACATCGAACCAATCGATGCCCGAAGTGACATTCAGGCTGATGGTGGGGCGTTGCCGATTGACGCGCACATTCTTCAGCTCATCCTCGCCGTAAACCTCGAAGCCGTCTTTCAGCAAAAGAGGCACCTTGCGTAGCAAGAAATCCACTGGATCGACCCGGGCCCGCAGCAGGAAGATATGATCATCCCACGCGGAACCACCCCGTTTGAGGCCGGTGCGAGCCGAGGAAAGCGTGCGATACACCTCATTCTCCGCATCCAAGTCCCGATGGATGCGGACAAAGAGCCAGGGGTCGTTCTCATCCCGGGTCAGGCTCACCGAATTGGCTTTCTTGTTGTACAGCACCTCGTAATCGCCATAGCCAAAACGCAAACTGACCAGCAACTCGCCTTCTTCCTCCATCAAATACAGGCGTTTGACGGGGGCCTCGTTCTCGATATCCAGCCAGTGGAGCGCGTCATGCCGAACTTCCACCTGCCGCATCAGAGGCAGCATATAATTTTCCAGGAAAAGCTCTTTTTCACTGGATTCGATCTTGACGCCCGACAATTCCGCCAGATAGGCGGGAAAATCAGGATCATAATCATCAGGGAAGCGGCAGAGGTACGCGTTGTTGGCTATCGCCCAGGCCGGCTTCTCGCTGATCACCTCAAAACTCTCGGCATCCAGGCGAAAAGCCATATCAGCAATCTCGAACATGGGCATCAAGAACAGATCGCCCGCCTTGTTCTCATCCATCAACAACGACAACTTCCCGGCGCCCGGGAGGTAAGTCAAAAGCTTTTGCGCCGCGCCCAATGAATCCGTCAGAAAAATCGGCGCGTGGTGCGACTGCAACATCGGCAGATAATTGCCAATGCTCTGAGGTGTGTAGCTGTAATAATAATAGGATTTGTTGAGCTGATTGTCACGAAGAATCGCGTTGGCCAACATCACCACATCATTGCTGGCATTGACGCTGACATCCAGAGGCAGTACTGAGTTCTGCCTGATCAGCTTGTCATACAATTCCTTATGATCATGGAAAGCCTCCCGGACGATTTCCATGAACGCCGGATCATCCCTGGCTGGAACCTCTATGGGGAAATCACGGGCCCAGAGCTTCATGGGAAAGATGCGCCAACTGCCATACTCGTCAGACAGGGCGAAGAAAAGCAAATAGGGCTTGTTGACGCTCTTGCGGGGTTCTTTCAGATTGATGATCGTATTCAGCAGTCTTTTCCAGCGCCCTTTGCCATGCTTTCGCAGATATTCCCCAAAGTACAACCCGGCAGCGACCTGATGCTTGCAAAAATACCTTTTTTTCCCCTGTGGACAAGAACAACTGGCGCCAAAATCTTTGCCGCCGGCCCACAAAACAAATTCCACCTGGTATTCTCGCGTGCCCAACACATAAAAAATAGCGCGTCTATCGCCAAGACTGCCCGATCGCACCCGTCCCTGGTGGTAATACTTTTGGCCGCGATGAAAAGTAGTCCAGGAAGCCTTGTAGAGCAACCGGTTGGGATCAAACAATTCAGGGGTGAAATAATTTGCCATAACGCGTTCAGTCTGCCTGCGGAACATTACCCCTTGATTATGCCCCAGGCCGCAGCCAGCGGGCAATGATGTAAATCAGGAGAAAAACGCCCGTCATCATCAGGTGCACCGCCACCGCCACGGCCAGACCCGAGGCGAACACCGCGAACATCTCGCTAATGCCCCGCGTCCATTCATCCGGCAAGGCCGGGATCAGGCCGAAAAGATAAAGCGGCAGCAACACTGCGGCCAGATACAGCGACATCTGCTGAATGGGCGCCCGATCGCTGGCGCTGAGAAACATCGAGCCGCTGATGGTGAATAACAAATAGAGCAGAATCAACGCGTCGGGATGAGAAAACGTCTGCAACGCCACATCCAGCACCCTGCCGAACTGCTCCGCGCGAACCGCCACATTCAGCGCATCCACATCCACTAGCACATAGCTCAACGCCATGGTCAGCGCTCCACCCAGCAGCATGGGAGCCATGCCGATCAGCGTATGCTCCACCAGCCCGCCTCCCCGCACATTCACCGATCCCAACTGAATGTCCCCTTTCTTTCCCAATTTAGGCAGCACATGAAAACCCGCCGTTTTCACACCCAATATCTTGGCCATGATCCAATGGGCGAATTCATGCACCACTGTGCCCGGCAAAAAGAAGATAGCGTAAGTCACCACCGCCACCTGTTGGGAGCGCGTCAGGTGGAAGAGCGCCGACAAAAAATAGAACGCCTGCCGGCGACTCAACCACCAGATCGCAACCAAAAAAACGCCTGTCCAGATCAGTGAAGCCCAGACACCGAACATAGCTCCTGGCCTAGTTCTCCATTTCCGCGGTCAGGCGCACCATCTCCACGAAAGAGTCAGCGGTGAGGCTGGCGCCTCCCACCAATGCGCCGTCGATGTCGGGTTGGGCCATGAAACTGACGATGTTGCTGGGCTTGGTGCTGCCGCCATACTGAATGCGCACCGCCTGAGCCGTGGCTTCGTCGTACAGATCGGCAATAGCGCCGCGAATGGTGACGCCGATGATCTGATTGGCCTCCGCGGGGCTGGCGGTGAGGCCCGTGCCAATGGCCCAGATGGGTTCATAGGCGATGACCAGCGACGCTACCTGATCGGCGCTAAGGCCCGCCAGCGCGGCCTGCACCTGCCCCTGCACGAACGCGTGGGTCTCGCCCGCCCGGTTCTGCTCCAGGCTCTCGCCCACGCAGATGATGGGGGTGACGTCGTGGGCGAACAACGCGTGGGCTTTCTTGTTCACCCACTCGTCGCTCTCACCGAAGATGTTACGGCGTTCGGAGTGGCCGATGATACAATAATCGACGATGCCTTCCAGCATCCCCGGTGCGATCTCCGCGGTGAACGCGCCTTTCTCCTCGAAAAAGACGTTCTGAGCCCCCACGCCCACGTTGCTGTGGGCCAGGACGCCGGCCACAGTGACCAGCGAGATGAAGGGCGGGCAGACCACGGTTTCGACAGAATCAATTGTTTTCACGCCCTCGCGGACGCCCCGCACCAAAGTCAGGGCCTCGTCGAGGGTTTTGTGCATTTTCCAGTTGCCTGCAATAATCGGTTTTCGGTTCATGATTTTAGGGTTGGAGAGATTAAGAATTTGAGGATGGATCAGTTGTCTCGGTCTGTTGTGAGTGAAGCGCTGCTTCTCGGGCTTTTCGTTCGGCCTCGGCCCGGGCTTTGGCCTCGGCCATGGCCTGCTCATACGCGGCCCGGGCCTCCGCCACCTCATCCGGCTCCAAAAACTCGCCGCCGGTGATGCTACGCTCGATGAGCTTCTTGTTTTTGTCGAAATACAGCGTCACCTCGATGCGCTGAAAGCAGCGGTTGCGCCCGTCGCCCACCAGCACCTTGTGCACGGTGTACTGACCAGTTTCGAAATCCTTGCTGAGATCGTTCAACATGTCCACCCGGCCCGAGACGACCTCGCCGCAGCGCTTGCAGCGGGTGTGCACCCAATAACTGCGCTTATCAATGCCGTTGGGCGCAATGAACATGTTTTTCAAGCGTTCGATGAAACTCATGAGAGCCAATTCTCCACAGGCAAGCTTGATATCTGCTGAAATTCTTTCACGTTATTGGTAACCAGAATTAAGCCGAGACTCAGCGCATGGGCGGCAATGAGCATATCCAAAGGGCCAATAACTGCACCCTTCCGTTCCAGATCAACTCGGATATCGCCATAAGCGTTGGCTGCCGCTTCATCGTAGGAAACCACTTCGAAGGGCATAAGAAACGCCCAGAGCCTCTGGATATTCTCCTCTAGCCGATTGCTTTTCTTGGCGCCGTAATATAATTCAGAAACGGTGATAGATGAAATGCCAATATCGCCGATATCGAATTGCTTGAATTTGCGAATCACTGTCAATGGACGCCGGTTCATGATGTAGATGCAGATATTCGTATCAAGCAAATACCTCATTTAATGACTCTCTTTCTTGTTGTGATCGAGGCTGATCACGAGCAACCATAAAAGGTTCATCGTAACGCATGAGTTGTTCTTCCCAGACATCCCAAAGTGAACGATCTTTGGGAAGAAGCAGCACGCCGCCTGGCACTTTTTTGATAAAAACCTCAGAGCCATGGAAACGGTAAGCCTTTGGCAACCTCACAGCCTGGCTTCGTCCGTTGGTAAATAGTTTAGCAGTTTGCATCGTTACCTCCGCAAATAGTATCTACCATCGAGTATACATCAATCAAAGCATAGGACCAAACGCAACGCTGATTATTTTTCGTCCAAAACCTCGATGCCGGGCAGGGGTTTGCCTTCCAGGAAGACCAGAGACGCGCCGCCGCCAGTGGAGACATGGGTGACCTTATCGGTCAGGCCCGCCTGCTTGATGGCCGCGGCCGAGTCGCCGCCGCCGATGATGGTGGTGGCGTCCTGTAAATCGGCCAGGGTCTGGGCGATGGCAAAGGTGCCCTTGGCGAATCTGGGGAATTCGAACACGCCCAGCGGCCCGTTCCAGACCACGGTTTTGGCGCCAGCCAGCAATTGCTGGAACTGTCTCTTATACACATCTCCG
>WGCR01000437.1 GCA_015493675.1 Anaerolineae bacterium | reverse complement strand
GCCCGATTCCCTGCCTCCCAACATCTTGCCTTTCGACCAGGGGGCGCGTCGGGCCGTGGCCCACGCGTTCGAACGACATCAAGCCCTGGTGGGCATCCTCTCCACTGGCGCGCTCATCCGCCTGCTCAAACCCCTGCTGCGTTCCAAGGAAACCGATCCAGCGGTGGTGGCGCTGGATGAGCGGGGCGAGTACGCCATCAGCCTGCTTTCCGGGCATCTGGGTGGAGCCAACGACCTGGCCCGGGACATGGCCCGACGCCTGGGCGGCCAGGCCGTCATCACCACCTCCAGCGACGTGCAGGGCCTGCCCACCGCGGAACTGCTGGGCCGGGAACGGGGCTGGAAGCTGGCCAGCCTGAAAAATCATGTGGAGGTCAGCGCCGCCCTGGTCAACGGCCACGCGGTGGGCGTGGTCTGGGAAGGGGGCGAGGAGGAAGCGCTGCCCTTCGACGCCCCGCACATCACCCGCTATCCTGACATCGAAGCCCTGAAGGCGGCCCGACCCGCCGCGGGCGTGGTCATCTCCCCCCGCAAGATCGACCTGGACGCCTTCGACTTTCCGGTCATGCTCTTCCATCCGCCCGTGCTGGCCGTGGGCGTGGGCTGCAATCGAGGGACGCCCGCGGACGAGATCGCGGATGCCATCCGCACCGCGCTGGCCGAAGCGGGCCTGGCCGAGGAAAGCGTGGCCCTGGCGGCCACCGTCGAGGACAAAGCCACAGAAACGGGCCTGCTGCGGGCCTTGCGCAAAGAGCTGGACTGGCCTCTGGAGGTCTATCGCCGTGAAGATCTGCGCCAGGTTCCTGAGGAGATGCTTCCCAATCCCTCGGAGGCGGCCAAGAAATATCTGGGCGTGCCGGGCGTGGCCGAGCCCTCGGCCCTGCTGGCCACGCGCGGGGGACGCATCATCGCGGCCAAACGTAAATTCGACAATGTCACCGTGGCCATTGCCCAGGGCTCGGAAAAGGGGCTTCATCGGGGCGAGATTCGCATCGTCGGTTTCGGGCCCGGCTCGCTGGAGCAGATGACCCCCGCGGCGCGGCGGGCCATCGAGACCGCGGACGTGATCATCGGCTACAAGACCTATCTCAACCTGATCCAACACCTGGCGCCCGACACGCCCCGTATCCGCAGCCGCATGAAAGAGGAAATCGGGCGGGCCAAGAAGGCCCTGGCCCTGGCGGAACAGGGCAAGCGGGTCGCCGTCATCTCCAGCGGCGATCCGGGGGTGTACGCCATGGCGGGCCTGGTGCTGGACCTGGTGGAGCGGGAGACCAGCCATGTGCAGGTGCGCATCATCCCCGGCATCCCTGCGGCCAACAGCGTGGCCGCCATTTTGGGCGCGCCCCTCTCCCACGACTACGCCACCATCAGCCTCAGCAACCTGCTCACCCCGCTGGAGACCATTCTCAACCGGGTGGAAGCCGCCGCGGCTAGCGATATGGTCATCGCCCTCTACAACCCTCGCAGCACCAAACGCGTCCAACCCCTCATTCAGGCCCTGGACATCATCCGCCGCCATCGCGACCCCAACACCCCGGTGGGGATTGTGAAAAGCGCATTCCGCGAGCGGGAGCGCATCACCTTCACCACCCTGAACGCGGTGGATATCGACGCCATCGGCATGTTGACGACCATGATCATCGGCAACAGCCACACCTTCCTCTCCCGGGGGCGAATGATCACCCCGCGCGGCTACGAGCGGAAGTACGATATCGAGGCGTCGACGACTGAAAGGATTGTGCAACGGTAATTGCTCAGGTAGCCCGATCCTGCCTCGAAAATGCTTTGCCACGAAGGCTCGAAGGAACGAAGACACGAAGAATGTCTTATTTTTACCCTTCGTGCCTTCGGGGCGTCGTGTCTTCGTGGTTTTGAGTAGCTACGTGCAACGTCGAAAAATTTATCTCACCAGCAAAGGAAATCTCTATGAAGCAAGCTCTTGTCGTCGTCAGCTTTGGCACGACGCACCACGACACCCTGAAACGGGCCATCGAGGCCACAGAACAACGATTGGCCGCGGCCTTTTCCGACCGGGATTTCTTCCGGGCCTGGACCGCGCACATGGTCATCAACAAGCTCAAACGCCGGGATGGCATCCATATCCCGACGCCCAAGGAACTCTTGAAACGCCTGGCCGAGGAAGGCTACGAGGACATCCTCATCCAGACGACGCACGTCACCCCGGGCATCGAATTCCTGCGGGTGCAGGACGCAGTTCGGGCCTATGGCGACCGGTTTCAGCGCATCCGGCTGGGCCGTCCTCTCATTTACTTTCAGGGCGGCCGCTCCCGCGGGCGCACCATGCCCGACGACTACCTGCCCGTCCTGGCCGCCTACGACAGCATCCTGCCCGTCACCTCGCCCGACCATGCGGTCGTCCTCTTTGGCCACGGCACAGCGCACCCGGCCAACGCCATCTACGCGGCCTTGCAGTGCTATTTCCAGGATGCGGGCCGCCATGTGCTCGTGGGCACAGTGGACGCCTATCCCACCCTGGATGACGTGCGCCGCCAACTCCAGGAACGGGGCGTGCGTCGGGTCACCCTGGCCCCCTTCATGGTCGTCGCAGGCGAACATGTGAAAAACGACATGGCGGGCGAGGATGAGGATAGCTGGAAGTCCATCCTCACAGCCGATGGCTACCAGGTGGACGTCATGCTCACGGGCCTGGGCGAACTCCCCGCCTTCCAGGACATCTTCATCCAACACGCCCGCGACGCCGCCACCTACGCCCTCTGGTAGTCTCCAATACCCCAATATCCAAATCCCAAATCCCAAATCCCCAACCCCATGCCTCCCAAACAACACCCCATCGAAGCGGAATCCTTCCGCATCATCCTCTCAGAACTGGGCCCGCATGACTTCGACGACCGCCAGTTGCAGGTCGTGCTGCGGGTCATTCACGCCACCGCAGATTTCGACTTCAAACATACCCTGCGCTTCTCGCCCGGCGCGGTGGACGCGGGCATCGCAGCCCTGCGAAACGGCTGCAACGTGATCGCCGACGTGAAAATGGTGGAAGCGGGCATCAGCAAGGGCTTCGTGCAGAAGCTGGGCGGACAGGTCTTCGCGGCCATTAGCTCCGACCCCGAGATCGCGCCGCTGGCCAAAACCCACGGCACAACCCGCTCCACCATGGGCATGCGAGTCAACAAAGACCGGTTGCAGGGGGCGGTCATCGCCATCGGCAACGCGCCCACCGCCCTGCTGGAGCTCATCCGACTGGTGCGGGAAGAGAACGTGCGCCCGGGCCTGATCATCGGCGTGCCGGTGGGTTTCGTCAGCGCGGTGGAATCGAAAGAAGCGCTCATGGCCCTGGACGTCCCCTACATCACCGCGCTGGGCCGCAAGGGGGGCACGCCCGTGGCCGTGGCCGCCACCAACGCCCTCTTGCGCCTGGCATTGTCATAAACCTGTATTCCCACGCATGTGAAAACCCCTTCCCGCCGCCCTACTGCCAAACATTACCAGAAAGACCAGTTACGCACCGGCTTCACCACCAGCGCCTGCGCGGCCGCGGCCGCGCGAGCGGCCCTACGGGCGCTGCGAACCGAAACGCCCCAAACCGCCGCACACATCCCCTTGCCCGGAAAACGCCAGGTCGCGTTCGAACTGGCCCGATGCGAGTTTCTGGAACAGGGCGTGCGGGCGGGCGTAATCAAGGACGCGGGAGATGACCCGGACGTGACCCACGGCGCGGAGATCCGGGCTACGGTGCGCTTTCTCGATACGCCCGGCATCCACTACGAAGCGGGCGCAGGCGTGGGCGTGGTCACCCTGCCCGGACTGGAGATTCCGGTAGGCGAGCCCTCGGTCAGCCCCGGCGCCCGGCGCATCATCCAGCGGGCGGTGGAAGTGGAACTGGGCGGGGATTTTCTGCGGCATCAGGGCGTGCACATCCGCCTGAGCGTGCCCAACGGCGAGGCCATCGCCCGGGAAACCCTGAACCCCCGCCTGGGCGTGTTGGGCGGCATCTCCATCCTGGGCACCACGGGCATTGTCGTGCCTTACTCCGAAGGCGCATATCGCGGCTCCATCGTGGTCGAGATCAAGGCGGCGCTGCGCAACGGCGTGACCGAGCTGGCCCTAACCACCGGCAAGCGCTCCGAGCAGTATCTCATGGCCGAACGCCCGCATTGGCCCGAACTCGCCTTCATCCAGGTAGGGGACCACGTGGGCTTTGGCCTGAAGCGCGCGGCCCGGCTGGGCGCGACCCGCATTGCGCTTTCGGGCATGATCGGCAAGCTCTCCAAGATCGCCCAGGGCCGCATGCACACCCATGTCAGCCAGGGGCTCATCGACATCCCCTTCATCGCCTCCCTGGCCGCCACCCTCGCGCCCGCGCCCTCGCCCGAGCTCATGGCCCGCCTGCGGGAAGCCAACACCGCCCGTCACATCCAGATGATGCTGCGCAAAGCGGGCATTCCGGGCCTGGAGCAACGCATCGCGCACCTGGCCGCGCAACAGGCCGCGGCCCACATCGACCACGCTTTCCCCGTGGAAGTCTTCCTGTGGGACATCAAAGGCGGGCTCCTGGCCTACGCCCACGCCGCAGATTGAAAAGTTGATCTCACGCAAAGACGCAAAAGCCGCTAAGGATTCGTAACTATACAGCTCCCTCTGCAAGACGTTTTTACCACTAAGGCACAAAGTCACAAAGACACGAAGAAAATTTTTTATTTTTCCCTTTGTGCCTTAGTGTCCTTAGTGTCCTTAGTGGTTTTTGCCTTGCTATGAGAGGGTACGTGTATAGTTACAAGGATTCTTTGCTTCTTTTTCCTTTGCGTCTTGGCGACTTTGCGTGAGATCTTTCGTTGCAAACTGAACACTGAAAACGACTGACTGACCCCTCCATCATGCCCACCCTCCATCCCATCCACGTTCTGGGCCTCAGCGCCCGCGGGGCCGACGACCTGACCCCGCGCCAACGCGAGCTCATCGCCCGCGCCGACGCCCTGGTCGGCGGCCGCCGTCATCTGGCCTACTTCCCCGACTTCCCGGGCGAGACCCTGCCCATCACCAGCAAACTGGACTCGCTTCTTGCCCGCATGGGCGAGCTGCACGCCGCGGGCAAACGCATCGTCGTGTTGGCCTCGGGCGATCCCCTCTTCTACGGCATCGGCCGCCGCCTGACCGCGACCTTTCCGCCCGACCAGCTCATCTTCGAACCTGCGCCCACGGCCATCCAGCTTGCCTTTGCCGCACTGAAAGAACCCTGGGAAGACGCGGTGTTGCTCAGCGCTCATACCGGCGCCATCGCTCATCTGCTCCCGCGCATCCTGACGGCGCCCAAGGTCGCCATCCTTACCAACCGCACCGCGAACACGCCCGACGCCATCGCCCGGGCCCTGGTGGCCGCGGGCCTGCCGGGCGAGACCCCCGCGGCCGTGTGCGAGAACCTGGGCGCCCCAACCGAGCGCATCGTGCGGGGAACCCTGGCCGACATCGCCCGGGCGCAATTCGCTCCCCTCAACGTCTTCGTGGTGTGGCCGAAACACCCGCTCCAACCTCAGCCTCCGGGCCTGTCCGACGACGCGTTCGCCACCCACAACAACCTCATCACCAAGCGGGAAATCCGCCTGCTGGCCCTGGCCGAACTGGCCCTGCGTCCGGGCGACGTGGTTTGGGATATCGGCGCGGGCAGCGGCGCGGTGGGCATCGAAGCCGCTCGCATCCACCCCGCCATCCAGGTCTACGCGGTGGAAAAACGCGCCCGGCTCATCCCCATCATCGAAGAAAACCTGCGCCGCTTTTCTTTGCCCAACTATCATC
>WGCR01000436.1 GCA_015493675.1 Anaerolineae bacterium | reverse complement strand
GGCCGTAGGTGTTCAGCAGTCGCGCCTGATGCCCGGCGTAGTGCATCCACGCCCGCACCCGCTCGGGGATAGCCCGCTCGCCGCCGATGATGAGCAGGCGCAAGGCCGGGGGCAAAGGCAGCCGGTAAAGGGTGGCGTCGGCCACCACCTGATGCCAGTAAGCGGTAGGCAGGTCGATGACGGTAACACCCCATTTTTGAAGTCGTTGCAAGAATATCTCGCCCGAACTGAGCATGGCGTCATCGCGCAGCACCAGGGCCGCGCCGCTGAGCAAGGTAGGATAGATTTCTTCTCCCGCGGCGTCGAAGCTGATGCTGGCGAATTGCAGCATCCGATCCTCGGGCGTCATCTCAAAGGCTTTGGCCGCGCCGGTCACATAGTTGACCAGATTGCGATGTGCGATCTCCACCCCTTTGGGCGCACCGGTGGTGCCCGAGGTGTAGATAATGTAGGCCAGGCTGTGCGGATCGAGCGGCAGATCGGGATTTGTCGCCGGATAATCCTGGAGAACGTCATCGGTCAAGCGCAAAACGTCAAACGTCGAGGCGTCCGCCCCTCTGACCTCTGCCCCCTGATCTCTGACCTCTGATCTCTGCGGTTCTGACTGATTACTGATAACTGATAACTGATCCCCCACCACCACCTTCACGTCTGCGTCCTCGATCATGAAGCGCAACCGTTCTTCGGGGTAATGCGGGTCCAGGGGCAAATAGGCCGCGCCGGCCTTGAGAACGCCGAGCATGGCCACGATCATCTCAGGCGACCGGCCCATGCTGATCCCCACTATCTCCTCCGGCCCGACGCCCCGTCCGATGAGCGCGTGGGCGAGCTGATTGGCGCGGGCATTCAGTTCGGCGTAGGTGAGGACGCGCTCAGGGCGATCGACTGACGCTGGCTGGATCACAGCAGGATGATCCGGGGTGCGCGCCACCTGCTCCTCGAAGAGCTGATGCACTAGCTTCTCCGCGGGAAAAGGCGCAGGATCAGGCACCCAGTCTTCCAGCACCCGCTGCCGCTCCTCCTCCGGCAGCATGGTCAGCCGGGAGAGGATGCTATCGGGATGCTCGACGATATCTTCCAGCAAAACCAGGAAATGACGGGCCATGCGCTCGATGCTGGCCCGCTCGAACAGATCTACGTTGTAGCCAAACGCGCCGCTGAACCCATCGGGCCCGCCGCCAATGGTCAGAGTCAGATCGAATTTGACAGTGCCAGTGGTCACATCCACCGGCTCGAAGATGAGATCGGTGGCCTGCACCTTACCGGTGGGGGCGTTCTGGAAGGTAAATAGCGTCTGGAAAAGAGGACTGCGGCTGAGGTCCCGCTCGGGCTGAATCTCCTCGACGATGCGCTCGAAGGGCAGCTCCCGGTGTTCGAAAACCGCGCGCACCGTCTCCCGCACCTGCTCCAGAAACCGGGAGAAGGAGGCGTCCTCGGGGATGTGGGAGCGCAGCACCAGGGTGTTGATGAAGAAGCCGATCAGGGGCTCCAGTTCCTTGCGGCTGCGCCCGGCTTCGGGCGTGCCCACGCTGATGTCATCCTGGCCGGTATAGCGGTAAAGCAGGACATCGTACGCAGCCAGTAGGGTCATGAAGGGCGTCGCTCCGAGCTCCTGCCCCAGAGACGCCAGTTTTTCTGCGGTAAGAGCAGGGATTTCAAAGTGGACGTGATCCCCGCGGAAGGTGGTGACAGGAGGACGGGGATGATCCAGGGGCAATTCCAGAGGCGGAGAGCCGCCATCGCCCAACTGCTCTCGCCAGAAGGCCAACTCCTGCTTCAGGCGCTCGCCTTGCAGCAATTTGCGCTGCCAGATGGCGTAGTCGGGATATTGGATGCGCAGGGAAGGCAGATCGGGCTCGACTCCACGGATGAATGCGTCGTAGAACCGGCCCAACTCGCCGATGAACACCGCCATGCTCCAGCCATCGGAGATGACGTGGTGCATGGTGAGCAGGGCCGCATGTTCATCTTCATCCAGGCGTAGCAGCTTGAACCGGGCCAGGGGGCCCTTTTCCAGATCAAATGGCTTCTGCGCCTCCTCCAGGGCCAGACGCTGCACGCGCTGCTCCCGCTGCGCGGCGGGCAGATCGCTCAAATCCATCTGCTGGATGGGCAGATGCCCTTCGGCTGCGATGACCTGCACCGGCTCGCCCTGGCGAGTGATGAAGGTGGTGCGGAGGCTCTCATGCCGGGCCACGATGGCGTCCAGGCTGTGCTGAAGAGCGTCCAGATCCAGCGGGCCCGTAATGAGCACAGCCACGGGGATGTTGTAAAGCGCGGTGTTGGGCTCAAGCTGATCCAGAAACCACAGGCGTTGCTGGGCAAAGGACAGAGGGAAAGGGCGGCCATCCCGCGGCTGGGGGAGGATGATCTTTTCCTCCAGAGAAATGCCGCGATCGGCCAGCATCTTCTCCAGCAGCTTCTGCCGTCTGGGGTCGAGGGATGCGTAGTTTTCGATGAGAGTTGTGAGGATGTCGGGCATGGGGAAAAGATCGCCAGAAAATTCTTGTGAAAGGTTGTAACTGCTAACGTAGCTAACTTCAGTGCCACAAAGAGCACTAAGTCACCAAGAATACAAAGAAATTCTATCATTTCCCTTTGTGTCTTTGTGTTTCTTCGTGCCTTCGTGGCAAAAAACTTACTGTAAAAGCCAGCGACCTTGGTAGTTACGAAAGGTTAGATGCTGTGGGAGAGCAGAGTCAGGGATTGGATATTGAAGGCTGCCAAATATCCAATCCACACATTAGCTGGATTCGTCGTTGAGCAAAGCCTCAACTTCTTCGTCGGACAGTTCCATGAGCTGGTCGAGGAGGTCGGCGACGTCAGCCAGGTCCGAGGTCTGTTCGGCCTGGAGATCATCCACCTGGCCCGCGAGTTCGCCCACGGAGGGATGCTCGAAGATGGTGCGCAGGGGCAGCTCCACGCCGAAGGTCTCGCGCACCCGGGAGACGAATTGGGTGGCCAGGAGAGAATGCCCGCCCATCTCGAAGAAGTTGTCGTTGAGGCCCACCCGGTCCAGAGTCAACAGTTCGGCCACGATGGCGGCCAATTGCACCTCGGTATCGGTGGTCGGAGCAACGTATTCGACCTCGATCGTCCGGGTCTGATCGGGCGCGGGCAGGGCCTTGCGGTCGATCTTGTTGCTGGGCGTGAGAGGCATAGCCTCCAGATGGACGAAGGCGTTGGGGATCATGTACTCGGGCAGACGTTGGCGCATAAAGGCCCGCAGGTCGCCGGCAGAGGGCGCCTCGTCCCCGGCCACATAATAGGCCGCCAGCATCTGATTCCCGGGCTGATCCTCCCGCACGATGACCACGCCCTCGGCCACCTGAGGATGGGCCTTGAGCGCAGCCTCGATCTCGCCCAGCTCGATGCGGAAGCCCCGCACTTTGACCTGATGATCGATGCGGCCCAGGAACTGAATGTCCCCGCCGGGCAGGAATTTGACCAGATCACCGGAACGATAAAGACGCCGGGAGCCTTCGTGAGGCAAGAAGGGATTGGGAATGAATTTCTCAGATGTAAGGTCAGGCCGATGATGGTAGCCCACAGCCAATCCCACGCCGCCGATGAGCAGTTCGCCAGGCACGCCCACGGGCAGGGGTTCGCTGTTTTTATCCACTACGTAAAGCTGGAAGTTGCTGATGGGCTTGCCGATGGGCGGGCCCTGGGGATAGTCCTGCTCGGGATCGGTCAGATACATGGAGGCGCAGACCGTGGTTTCGGTGGGGCCGTAAGCGTTGAAGAACTTGCGGCCCGGCGCCCATTTCTGCACGAGTTCGTTGGAACAGTGCTCGCCCGCGGCGATGAGGGTGTCCAGAGAGGGCAAATCAGAGTCATCCAGTACAGACAGCAGGGAGGGTGGCAGGGTGGCTGTGGTGATGCGATGTTCCCGAATCAGGCGCAGAAGATCGGGCCCGGAGGCCAAAGTCTCTTGCGGGGCCAGCACCAGCGCGGCGCCATTGCGCAAAGCCATCACTGTCTCCCACACCGAGGCGTCGAAGCTGAAGGGAGCGAATTGCAGCACTCGCTTACCCTCGCGCATGTCGAAATTCCGGTGATGAACGTCGGCCAGGTTGCAGAGCCCACGATGCCGCAGCAGCGTTCCCTTGGGGCGACCGGTGGAACCGCTGGTGTAGATGACGTAGGCAAGGTGGTCGGGCGTGAGGGAGAGATCGGGGTTGGCGTCAGGATAGTCATCAATGGCGTCATCAGTAATCAGTAAACAGTGAACAGTCGAGTCAATCACGGGCCCATGATCACCGAGTTCGGACATTGACTGATTACTGTTTACTGAATACTGCTCACTGAACACTTTAACCGTCGAATCGTCTATCAACAGCAGCCGAATCCCGCTATCATCAATCATGTAGCGCACACGCTCTGGCGGATAAGTGGGGTCAATGGGCAGGTAAGCGCCGCCGGCTTTGAGGATGCCGAGGATGCCTACAACCATCTCCAGGGAGCGCTGGACTGAGAGTCCCACGATGTCGTTGGGGCGCACGCCCCGGGCGATGAGATAATGAGCAAGCCGGTTGGCGCGGGCGTTGAGCCGGGCGTAGGTCAGAGATTCTTCCCGGCCGTCGGCGCGAACAAAGACCGCCGCCTCTGCGTCGGGACGGATGCGGGCCTGCTCCTCGAAAAGAGCGTGGATGGTCGTCTCGGAATAAGGAAACTCGGTGCGGTTCCAGTCCACCAGCATCATCTGCCGCTCTTGGGGGGTGAGCAGAGGCAGACGGGTAACGGGCAGATCGGGGTTTTCCACTGCGCCCGAAAGCAGCATCTCAAGATGCCCCATCATGCGGGCAATGGTGGTCTCATCGAAGAGATCGGTGTTGTATTGCATGGCCGCGGCCAGCTCCCCTTTCTCCTCGCTGACCATGAGCAGGAGGTCATACTGGGCGGTGGCGCTGTCCGCGTTCACAGGCGAGACGGTGAGACCGGGAAGCTCTTTCGCTTCCATGGGCAGATTTTGCAAAGCAAAGGCCACCTGGAACAGGGGCGTATGGCTGAGATTGCGCTCGGGCTGGAGCGCATCCACCAGTTTCTCGAAGGGGACGTCCTGATGGGCAAACGCGCCCAGGGTGATCTCCCGCACCCGCTTCAGCAATTCCTTGAAGCTGGGGGCGCCTGAGAGATCGGTGCGGAAAATCAGGGTGTTGACGAAAAAGCCGATGAGGGGCTCCAGTTCGGCCCGGCTGCGATTGGCCACCGCCGAGCCCACCGCAATGTCATCCATGCCCGAATAGCGGCTGAGCAGGGTCTGATACCCGGCCAGCAGGGTCATGAACAGGGTCACGCCCTGGGCCCGGCTGAGCTCGCCCAGGCGAGTGGTGAGCTCCCGAGGGAGGCGGAAGGCGTAGGTGGCGCCGTTGCTGGTCTGCACGGGCGGGCGGGGACGGTCGGTGGGAAGCTCCAACAGGGGCGGCAGCCCGGCCAGTTGCTCCCGCCAGTAGGCCAGTTGCTTCTCCAGGGCCTCGCCCTCGAAATAGCGGCGCTGCCAGAGGGCGTAATCGGCATACTGGATACGCAGAGGCGGCAGGGGCGAAGGCCGTTTCTGGACGAAAGCGGCGTACAAGGTGGTAAGTTCATTGACGAACACGCCCATGCTCCAGCCGTCGGAGACAATGTGGTGCATGACCAGCACGGCGATGTGCTCGTCATCGGTCAGGCGGATAAGCCGGGCCCGCAGCAAGGGGCCCGTGGCCAGATCGAAGGGCGTGCGCACGGTCTCGCGGATGAGCCGGGCCGCTTCCTGCTCCCGCTCGATTTCACTCAATCCGCGCAGGTCGATGAAATCGGGCGAGACAGGCAGATGCTCGTGAATGATCTGCACAGGGGCGCCCTGCTCGTCGCCAAACGTGGTGCGCAGGGACTCATGGCGGCGGATGATCTCGTTCAGCGCCGCCTCCAACGCATCTGCATCCAGATCACCCGCGAGACGGATCACAGTGGGGATATTGTAGAAAAGGTTGCCCGGCTCCAGTTGATCCAGGAACCAGAGGCGTTGTTGAGCCAGAGAGAGGGGCGCTTTGCCATCGGGCCGGGGAGCGGGCTCGATGGGGGGCAAAGCCACCATATCCTCGGCCAGCACGTGCTTTTCGATGAGCGTGGCCAGATCGGCCAGGGTGCGAGTCTCGAACACTGCGTTCAGAGGCAGGTCGATCTCGAAAATTTTGCGGATGCGGGCCGCAAGCTGGGTGGCGAGGATAGAGTGTCCGCCAAGCTCGAAGAAGTTATCAGTGCGGCCCACGCGTTCCACGCCCAGCACCTGCTCCCAGATGCCCGCCAGAAGCTCCTCCGCGGGCGTGCGGGGCGGTTCATACGCATCGGCCAGACCGGCGCTGATATCCATCGCCAACAGCGAACGGCGGTCGATCTTGCCGGCAGGGGTGAGGGGCAACGCGGGCAAAAGAAGGAATGCAGCCGGGATCATGTAATCGGGCAGGCGATGGGCCAGTTGTTCACGCAGATTGCGGATGAATTCCCCGCGCGTCGCCTCTGCCGCCAATAAATCGACGTTGCGGGGCGCCACGTAGGCAATCAGGCGTTTCTCGCCCCGGTCATCGGATATGGCCAGCGCCACCGCATCCGCCACCGAAGAAAGGGTCTTGATGACGGTGGTGATCTCCTCCAACTCGATGCGGAAGCCCCTTATTTTCACCTGGAAATCCACCCGGTCGAGGAATTCCAGATTGCCGTCGGGGCGGTAACGCACCAGATCGCCGGTGCGATACAATCGTCCCCTCCCCGGCCCATTAGCCACGCCGGATTGCGAATCCGGCTGGGGGCCATTGCGTTCCAGGGCGAATGCACCATCCGCCCGCAGGAAGGGATCGGGGACGAAGCGTTCGGCGGAGAGATCGGGGCGGTTGAGGTAGCCCAGGGCTACGCCCACGCCGCCCAAATAGAGTTCGCCCGGCACGCCGACGGGTGCGGGCCGCATGGCGTCATCCAGCACATAGGCCCGCACGTTCTCTACGGGCCGCCCGATGGTGACCACAGGCTGCTCCGCCTCGGAAACATCGAGCGCGGCATAGGTGGCGCCGATGGTGTTCTCGGTGGGGCCGTAGCCGTTGCCGAAGAAACGATCAGGCGCCCAGGCCGCCACAATCTCGGGCGTGCAGGCTTCGCCCGCGGAGAAGAGATACAGCAGCCCGGGCGCGGCATCAGGATTCAGCGCCCGAAGCATGGTCGGCGGCAGGATGGCTGTATCCACCTGGCGCCGGTTGATGAGATCGGCCAGGGATTCAGGGGACATCATGGTCTCCCGCGGGCCCATGACCAGCGTGGCGCCGTTGAGCAGGGCCAGATAAAACTCGGCCGCAGAGGCGTCGAAGCTGAAGGACGCGAATTGCAAAAACTTGCGCCCTGGCTTCACCTGCATCCTTTCGCCATACGCATCTACAAAATTCAACAATCCCAGATGCCGCAACAGCACGCCCTTGGGCTTGCCTGTGGAGCCGCTGGTGTAGATGATGTAGGCCGGGTGGTCGGGGCCTAGCGGGATGTCAGGATTTGTCGTTGGATGAGCCTGGAGCACGTCATCCGTCAAACGTAAAACGTCAAACGTCAAGGAGTCCGAAGCCTGGCCGTCTCCCCCTCTGACCTCTGCCCCCTGAGGCTCTGACCTCTGCAGCTCTGACCTCTGCAGCTCTGACTGATTACTGCTTACTGAATACTGATGACTGATCACCAGCTTCGCGCCGCTGTCTTCCAGCATGAAGCGGATGCGCTCCTGGGGATAATTCGGGTCTACAGGCACATAGGCGGCGCCGGTTTTGAGGACGCCAAGCATGGCGATGGGCATGGCCGGGCCCCGATCCAGCAGGAGGGCCACCCGGTCGCCCGGGCCCACGCCTTTGGCAATGAGGCGATGGGCCAGTTGATTGGCGCGGGCGTTGAGATCGCCGTAGGTGAGACGCTCCTCGCCGAATTCCACTGCCACCCAATCGGGGTGTGT
>WGCR01000435.1 GCA_015493675.1 Anaerolineae bacterium | reverse complement strand
GTCATACGGATCAGGACACCCCCGTGGCCCCAACGCTGCATGGCATTTACGGCAAGCCGGTATTGCTAGACGACGGCGGCCGTATCGACAAGGTGGACGACGCGTATCTGCGTGAGTCCATTGTGGATCCGGGCGCCAAACTGGTCAAGGGATACGGGCCGCTCATGCCTCCCACTTACACTTCTCTGGATGAGCAGGATTTGCTGGATTTGATCGCCTACATCAAATCACTGGCCAATCAGTAAACCGGAGCAGAACCCCGAGACGAATCAGGAGGGGCGCAGCAGATGTTGCGTCCCTCTTTTTATTGTGGTAAAACGGATAACAGCCTGAGATTTGGACGTTTTCCTGATTGAGGAGTTCGGAATGCTTATGCGGTTTAGAATCAGCTTGTTTTTCATTATTTTTCTGGCAGGCGCATTATTTTCCTGCCCGGTCAGGGCCGACGGCGATCCGCCGCTCGATCCCCTGCATCAACCCCTGCCGCGATCTTCCTATGGCATGGATTTGATGGGCCCGGGCTGGCAGTGGACATTCCCGCGTGAGGAAGCCTGGCCGCGGCTGGATGGCGCTCTGCGCGTCGATTTGCTGGATGATTTGGTGCGGAAGAGCTGGGGGGCGGGCGTTCGCAGCGTGCGCGTCTCCACCTGGTGGTGTATGGTCGAGCCGGAACGGGATAGCTATGATTGGGAGGCCCTGGACGATGTTTTTCAAATTGCCAGTAATTATGGCCTTTCTGTGATTCCCGAAATCTATTACACGCCCGATTGGGCGGCTTTGGGAACCGATGTGGCTATTCAATGCGTGGATAAGGCTTATCCGCGCAATCTGCCGCCGCAAAACATGGATGACTGGTCCGATTTTATGGCGGACATGGTGAACCGTTACGGAATTCATGGCAAAGATCAGGTGCATGAATGGGAGATATGGAATGAGCCTGATTTGTGGGAGTTTTGGTACACCCCGTCGGATCCAGTCAACGACAATGTTCCCATGTATTCCCGCCTGGTGCAGCGGGCGAAAGAGCAGATCGCAGCAAATGATGTCAACGGGCGCTTGCTGTTGGGCGGCATGTCCGATATCAACGGGCCTGAGTTCTTGCAGCGTCTGATGGCTCTGGAAGGCGATCTGGATGTCCGGGATGATGTGGATATCGTCACTCTGCACGTTTTCAGCGATCACATTAGAAAGATCAGCTCACTCAAAGCTGCACTGGGGGACAATGAATTTGATCTGTGGGTGACAGAGTTGAATTATTGGGGATGGACGGAGGACGCGTCTCCCCAGATGCTGTCCGATCTCTACGCGCTCCTCGCCCGCGAAGGCGTCACGCAATCATTTTGGTTCAAGTCATGGACAACCGATTGGGGGCCGGGCATTTTTCTGGATCAGGATCCTTTGTGGGTGCCCAAGCCTTTTACTCCCAGCGCGTTTTATCGTACATTCAAGCAGCAGACTTTTCCCCACGCGTTGTCCGGGCCCCCTGTCGTGCAGGAGCCTGCCCCGAATAGCTTGCTTGCACCCCGGCCCGAATTCGTATGGGAACGCCCCGATCCCGGCGATTTTCCCATTGCCGGCTATAAATTGCAGGTGGACGACAGCCTCTATCGGGGGACGCCCTACTTCACCTCGCCCGAACTGGATGCCTGGGTTCCTGCTGGCGAACTGCATTTTCTTCCTTTGCAAATGATCGGGGGGAGAGGAGTTGTCGCCCCCTTCGGGACGGTCTCGCCGCAGGCTCCGCCGCCCACGACGCCCCTGGTGCATTACCAGCCGCAGAAAAATCTGTCGCCCGGCGTCTACTATTGGCGGGTGGCCGCCGTAGATGTGCGGGGAAATGTGGGGCCTTATTCTCCGGTGCGTCCTCTTGTCATCAGCGCCGGCGACGAGCGGGTTTTTCTGCCCGCGCAGATCCAGCCATAACCGTAATGTTTGGATCAAGTGAAAAATGGCTCGTCTTGCTTCTTCAGAATGACCCGGCCAGGGTTTTTGCGAAGCAAATGTCATGAGCGGCAGCACGCCGATAACGAATGAATATGGAACGCAGACACATCCGATGTCCGCAGATTCTCGCAGATTATTTTGATTTTATCTGTTTTTATCTGCGTAGATCGGCTTTTTCTGCGTCATCTGCGTTCTATTTACGAAGCTGACGCCATGAGCGGCAGCTTCGTAAATAG
>WGCR01000434.1 GCA_015493675.1 Anaerolineae bacterium | reverse complement strand
CGGCTGCCAGGTCCAGGCCCGCATCGCATCGACCCGACTCGATTTCAATTCCATTTGTTCATTTCCTTGCTTCGACGGTTTATCGAGCGACTTTACGAAGCGACCATGGCTGTACCATTAGCTGATCCTTCTCTAAAATCGTGAATTACTGTTCGTGTCTTTGTGGTTTTTGCCTCGTTATGAAAGGGTAGGTGTATAGTTGCTTTGATTCAACGTTGCTCACAGAGCAGAATAATGCTATAGTAGCAAGCCGTCAAGTTATGCTGTTTGCTGGCGATTGATTGTACCGCGGAAGCGGAAATGCAGCCAGAGCAGCGTTTTTATGATCATTCGAGCGTTCATTTATGACTCCCGTTGAAGTCGTTGTTATTGTTTTGCAATTAATTTTTCTCGAAGGCATTTTGTCGATTGACAATGCTGCTGTGTTGGGCGCAATGGTCTCTCAATTGCCTGCACATAAGCCCGTACCCTGGCCGCGTTCCTTGCATTTCATGTCCTCGTGGGGCGATCGGGTGTTTGGGCCACAGCGGAAAGCTGCGTTGACGGTGGGATTGATAGGCGCTTATGCAGGCCGGGCGCTGATGCTGTTTTTGGCAACATTCATTATTGCGAATCCCTGGCTGCGCCTGCTGGGCGCCGCTTATCTCTTCAAACTGGCCATTGAACATTTGGGAAGTCCACATTCGGAATGGGAAGAGGAAGAAGAGGCCTCGGCTATGTCCCGCAAGACGGCGAACAAGGGATTCTGGATGGTTGTCCTATTGATCAATCTGGCGGATATGGCTTTTAGCCTGGATAATGTCGTGGCCGCCGTGGCTTTGAGCTCTGATTTTTGGGTGGTGTTTTTGGGCGTCGCCATTGGCATCCTGATTATGCGGTTTGCCGCTCAGATCTTTACGATTTTCATCGAAAGAGAGCCGGTGCTTTCCACTGCGGCTTATTTGCTGGTGCTGGCTATTGGCGTCGAGGTGCTCATCGAGGATATCGCTTTGTTGACACATCAGGAATTCGTGATTCTGGGCTGGCAGAAATTTACCATCTCTGTCTCGATCCTGGTGCTGGCGATGGTTTACGCTCATTCCCGGGGATTACAACGGGTGCTGGGGCCGATTTTCCTGGTGATCAAACGCGCGTTTTACCACATCAACAGAGCGATCGATATTTTGCTTTCTCCGATTGGATGGCTGTTCAGAAAACTTTTCCAGGGCGCTTCCTGGATGTATAGACAGCTTGTCCCCTCAAGTCATGTGATCTGATTGGGAGCGGATGGGAGTTCGGTCTGATTATTTACCTTGACGCCAGCGTTGCAATCCGGGCCAATGGCTGCCCGGCCAGTACACCCGTCCACAACGGCGGCATCGCACGAATTCTGTTTGGGTTTGGGCCACATAGGGCGGGACCAGGGGCCTTGCTTCCGCCGACGAGATGGCGATCAGCTCGCCATTGCACACGGTGCATCGCGGCGGATGCAGCGAGGGCCCGACGGCCGCTATCACTTGCTGCACCTGCTCTGTGAGTTCGGTGGCGGGGATGTATAACGCCCGTACGCCGCGACGCCCCGCCAGTTCTTTATCTCGCGTCACCAGCAAACGATTCTCCTCCCGGGCAATGCGGATCATCGCCTGGTCGGGCAAGTCTTTGCGATATTCGGCGTCATAACCCAGCCAGCGCAGACGGCGGGCCAACGTCCCCAGCATGGCGTCGATGAGAAGGGCGGGCGCTTTTGCCCCCATTTCGGGCATCTGGTATGATCTCCGGGGTATGAGTATAAACAAATGCTGGATTAAGGCTCTGGCTTATTCTAGATCATCCTGTTTGCCATCGACAATGTTTTTCCATGATTGATTCCGCCCCTCTCCCTGTCTGGCCGCTGCTGGCCGCTGCCCTGGCGCTGTTGACGCCGTGGGGCGTGAGCCTGCTGACGGCTGATGACGAGCCTTCGCTGCAGGTGGGGTTGCTTCCTTTGGCGGCTGTGCTTGTGGCCCTGATCGGTTACGCTGCAACAGGATTTGCGCTGCACTTTGGCGGCATCGGCATCCTCATCGATCATCCTGATGTCACGGCGCTGGTGTGGGAATGGACGCCGCTGAAAACCGGCGATCTGTCTCTTTGGGGCGTGGCAGGCTGGATGGGGTTTGGCATGGCCGGGACCCAGACGCCCCTGGCCGCATTGTTGTTTCTGACGGCGTTGCCTTTGGCGACTACGGCCAGTTTATTGGCCCTGTTGATCTTGTGGCGGCAGTTATCGCCCGCTGCGGGCGTGTTTTTCGCTGCGCTGATGGCGTTGTTGCTGGCGCCGCTGGTCGGAAATTGGACTCAGGCTGGCGGCTGGCTCATGCACCTGGGGGAAAGTGTCGGCGCAGGAGATGGCTATCTGGATTTCGGCGGCGCTTCGTTTTATCTGCTGGCCGGCGGGGTGGCGCTGGCAGCATTGCTGGCCGTCCGCGGGACGCATCGCCCGGAGGTGGCGTCGCATCCGGGCATGACGTCGGCGTGGGGCGCAGGCCTGCTGGCGGTGGGCGGCATTGGCTGGATCATCGCTTCTCCGCTGCATCTTTGGGGAGGCTCTTCACCGGCGCAGGCGGCGTTGAACGGGCTGCTGGCGCTGGCCGCGGGCGGATCGATCGGTCTGGCGTATAGCTGGGCGGCGCTGGGCGAGCCTGACGTCAGTTGGACGGCGCGTAGCGCCGCGGCGGGCTGGGTGGCTGCATTGGCCGCACTCCCCTGGATGACGCCCTTGCAATCCATGCTGGCGGGGGCGGTGGCGGCCTGGCTGTTTATTCTGGCAGCCTGGGTCATCAATGAGCTGCTGGGCTGGCATGATCCGGGCGATATCTTTGCGGCCTTCGGGTTGCCCGCTGTTTGGGGCTTGCTGGCTGTGGGATTTTTTGCCCCGGCTCCCGGCCAGTTCAAGGCCCAGATCATCGGCGTTGCCAGCGTTTTCTTATTGACATTTTTTGTCGCCAGTGTTTTTCTGGCTGTGATGCTGTTATTCACGCATTTGACTGCGGAACGGGCGCAACCCGATCCCTTGCCCGACCCCGACGCGATAGCGCCCGAGCTGTAATGCCCTTTTTCAGCGGACGCTTTAATCCGCCAGGGCCTGGGCGACGCCGCCCCCCAACATGCCGATAATGCCTGCCAGAAGCCAGGCTACGCTGCAAAACATAACCGAGAAGAAGATGCTGCCGCCGATGGTGTTCAACTGCATGATGTCAATTCCCAGGGAAAGGAAGTATTTGACAACGGGATCGGGCAGCAACAGCAACCCCGCCACCTGATTTCCCATCACCTTGAAAGCCAGGGGGGATAAGGCGATATTCACCACGCCGTCGATAATGCCGGCAATGACGCCCGCGCCGATCCCCGCGGCGACGCCGCCAGTGCGGGCGCCGCTGCTGATGGCAATGCGTCCGGCCAGATAGCCGCCAAAAGCCCAGGCGGCAATGCGCAGCGGGAAGGCGAAAAAACCACAGATGGGGATAAGCCCCAGGACGGAAAAAGCGGCGGACAGGAGACCGCCCGCCAATCCGCCCCGGAAGATGCCTCGGGCAATCATGGTGATGTGGGCGTGATGAGTTTCATGCGGACGGGAAAAAGGGCGTTATTTCCAGAAGAAGAAAAGATCAAAGCCGTGATATGCCAGCAGGGCTGCTTCAGGGCTGATTGCCTGGATCATGCCCCAGACGGAAAGGCCGACCCATTGCCCGAATGGCGTGTAGGCGAAAAGCAGGAAAAAGAGAAAGATGCCCATGCCGCTGAGCATGTAAGCGTATCGCAGGATGTTGGGAGGCAGATAGGGTTCGAGAATGCCGAAACCATCCAGGCCGGGCCAGGGAATGAGATTCAGAATGAAGGCGAATATCTGGAAGAAAGCCAGGAGCGAAAGCGCTTGCCAGAATGCGGAATGCGCCCGGATGGTTGGCTCGCTAAGTCCAAGCATGAAGG
>WGCR01000433.1 GCA_015493675.1 Anaerolineae bacterium | reverse complement strand
CGGCGGCGACGATCTGGGCGTCCCCAAGGACGCCCTCTATGGGAACAACCCCAATGGCTGCACGCCGCCCCTGGTGCTGAACGAATATGGCCAGTGCGCCATGCCGGGATATGACACTCCGCCCGACCCCGCTCCAACTCATATCGGATTCTAGTTCCGTCCCCCTTCACCCTCTCTCCTCTCGTCAGATGTTCGGGCCTGCTCGTCAGGCCCGAACATCCTGTCCGCAGACAGGCAAATGAGAGAACAAAACGGCCTGGTCGTTTTGGGTTTTCATTTGCTTATCTGACGCTCATCCGCCCTCTCGCATTCAGGATTGATCATGGCAGCATCTTCATCTCCAGCTTCCTGGAACACGCCCGAGTTTTCAATAACGCAACCACCTCAGATTTCTTATGCGGGACGCGAATTTGAGCATCTCATCCTGCGCATTCGCGACCCTGAACGCGGAGAAATTTATCGCGTCATCACCTTCCAGGAGCTTGTCTACATCCCCACTGAGACCCGAGAGGACCCCGACGTTCTGGGCAAGCAATGGGCGGTCATCCGCGGCCTCTATGCGGCGGACGTCGATTTCGTCTATACAGCTATGGGCGTCTATCGCCCGGAACACCTGGGCGTGGGTCAGTTCTACGGCGCAGCTGCAGAAGCGTACACTGAGACAATGGCCATTCGTGAAGCCCGAAAGCGCATGGATGCGGTCATTGCCACTATGGCCAACTTCCCCCACATGAAGTTGAAACCGCCCGCTCCCGAGCGCATTGGCCTGCTACTCAACCGCATTGAGCGGCTGCCGCGCATCATCGCCATCCTCGGCCACCCTGATCCCCGATACGCCCGCAAGGGCATGGGCCGGGACGGCAGCCTGGGGGATGTGGATGATGAAATGCTGGCGCAGCAGGGAGAGAACATGCTGCGCGGTCTGGCGAAAATCCGGCGTGACTTCGTATTCACGGTCACAGCCAGCCATATCGAACGCGGCAAGTTGTCCAACGCTTTGGTGAAGATGAGCCGATGGTCGAGCATCTACGCATCCCGGCAACGGGGCGCACTGGGCGCCTCTTTCTCCATTGCCATTCCCCTGGCCGCGGCCTTGGGGAGCAATACCGGCGCATCTCACGGCAGCGGACAAACCCACGCAACCTCTCACTCCGACGGCGTGGCTCAGGCTCACGGCACGTCCGAGGCTCATTCCTGGGGCCACAGCGTTTCTCACGGAGAAACGCACGGCGAAGCCGACACCTCCAGCGTTGCCGTGACCAACGGAACCGTGGTCAGTCACGGCGGAGGCGTTACGCACAGTCATGCCAATACAAGCTCCTGGGCGCATACCACCAGCCAGGCCCAAACCCATAGCGTCGCGGACACTCAATCCTGGGCGCACACCACCAGCCACGGGACTTCCGTGGCGCATTCCAGCGGCACGAGCCACAGCGTAAGCGATGGCGTGAGCAGCAACTGGTCCAGCGGCGCATCGACAGGCGACACCACTTCGCATGGGACCACCCAGAGCCAGTCGGCGGGCATGGGGGTGACCAACAGCTCCGCACATGCCCAGGGCTCAGGGACCATGCAGAGCAATTCAGTGACCAACACGCAGTCGGCAACGGGGTCCCTGCAAATCTCCGACACGACGAGTCACACGGACTCCTCCCATAGCAGCAACTCTCTGGGCGGCGGCGTCACCATGTCCGGCGGCGCTCAGGTAGGCATTCCCGGCGTTGTCAACGTTTCAGGCAATACGGCTGTCAATGTGAACGGCTCCCATTCCTGGGGCTCGGGCGCTGCGGATGGAGCTTCTCATAGTGTGGGGAATGGCACAGCAACGACCACTGGACAGGCTGTTGGTTCTGTGATGGGGTCGTCCACGTCTCAGGTGGACACCCACGGTACGGCGGTCTCCCAAAACGTCACGGTCAGCAGCGGCCAGAGCGCTGGCTCAGCCCACAGCGTTGGTGCGTCCCATAGCGTGGGCGGAGGAACATCTCATTCCGTTTCCAGCGGCTCTTTCCAAAGCACCACGCACGGCGAAAGCTGGGGCACGGCGGACACCCGCGGCGGCGCTCACACCGTGGGTAACGCCACCACCCGCGGCTCCGCAGACACCCGCGGCGGCGCTCACTCCACAGGCGTGGCCCGCAGCAGCACCTGGGGCGTAGCCAGTTCCCACTCCGTAACCGCAGGCCGCTCGCATACGGTCTCACGTTCTGAAAGTATCGGCGAGGGGTGGTCGGAAGGCCGCACCACCGGCAGGTCTGATAGCTGGGGCCGCTCTCATAGCGACGGCCAGAGCCAGGCCCGCAGCCTCGCAATGAGCGGAAGCCGCGGCTACCTGGGCGGCCTGGGTGCGGGCATCGTTCCCGGCATCTCCCTCACCCGCTCCTGGCAGTCGGAGGATGACGTGGCCATCCGTATGACGGAGATCTCCCGTCAGCTTGTTTCCCTGCTCAATCTGGCATCCCTGGAAGGCGGATTTTACACCACGGCCACCCTGGCCGTGGATGATGCGGGCTTGAAGCCAGCTATGGCGACCGTCACCCAGAGCTTCCACGGCAAAGACGTGCCCACGCCCATTCAACCCGTCCAGGCCGACGATGCACTGAGGCCCTTTATGATAGCCTTTCGTCCCAGTCTGATGCCGGACGGCGATCCCTTTGGCGTAGGGCTATGGACGAAATGGGGCACGCTGCACACGGTGCAGATGCTGGCGGCCCTGACTGCGCCCAACCTCTTCGAGGAAGGCGTGGCTATGACCGTGCAGGAAAGGATACCGTCAGGCCTCGCATTCTATCCCCTCATGGAGGGAGATGTGATACTGGGCCATCAGGTCTCGCCCGAGACCTATGACCTGACTACGGCGCCATTGAAGCTGGCCCGGAAGCGGCACTTCCATACCGCATTCATGGGGGACACCGGCTATGGCAAAACGGTGGCCGCGGAACGCATGGCCTATGAAACCACTATCAAGTGGAAGATGAAAACCGTGGTTCTGGACTTCGGCGCGGGCTGGCGAAAGATGCTCAACGCCCCCGGTCTGGACGGACATGTGGAAATCCGGCAGCTTTCGCCGGGCGGCGTGCGGCCCCTGCGCTGGAATCCGTTACAGATCGGGCGCAATATCCTGCCCGAGGTGCAGTGGCGCTCCTTCTGCGACATCTTCGGAAACATCGCCCAACTGGGCGGCAAGCGCCAGATTCACGAACTGCGAGCCATGCTGCACACCGTCTATGTGAATGCGGGCGTGCTCACGGACGATCCGGAAGTGCGACAACATCCCGCCTGGGGCTTCGTCGCTTCGCCGGAAGAGGCGGCGTTGGTCGGAAAACCCAAAGGGACGCCCCTGGACGCCCTTACTCGCGATGAGCGGCAATTGCTGGCCGTGCGCCGGTCGCAAACCGTGGACCTGAAAATGCTATATGACGCGCTGGAAAAGGAAATCGAAACCATCCCCGCCAAAGATATTCGTCGCAGCATTCTGGAAGGCATCAGCTTTCGGCTGGACCCCTTGGTGCATGGCGAAGCCGCCATGCAATACGCCGCGGGCGATGACGCCATTGACATCAACGACATCGTGCCCGGAGATTGGGGCATCGCCGTTCTGGAAGGGGGCGCTTTCCTGGATGACTTTTCCAAAGCTTTTTTGTTGGGCTGGGTGGCCTGGCACATTTACACCGATGCAGTGATCCAGCGTATCCAGCGCAGCAAGTCAGAGCCCGCTCACATTCAGATTGTCTTCGAGGAAGCGAACAAAATCCTTTCAGGCGTGGGTGATAAAGGAGGCGGAGAAGAGGGCGGCATGAGTCTGGCTGAACAGTTCGCGGCCATGTGGCGGGACTCCCGCAAGTACGGCATCTTCCTGCACCTGATCACGCAGACGCCCTCGGAAATCCCGCCCGGCATCATGTCCTCGTGCAACAACATCTTCGCCTCGCAACTGAAGAATGTGAAAGACCTGGACATCGCCATTCAATCCATCCACCGGTCACCCAAAGGCTTCACAGATGAAGGCTGGCGACGATTTATGGCTTCCATTCCCGTGGCGCGAGCAGTGGCCAAGCTGGGCTATAACTTCGACCGCGGAAAGGTGGAGCCGGTTTACATTCAGCCCAAGCTCCTGAACATTGACGAGCCCAACGACGCCGACATTGAGGCGAGACTGGGCGCCATCACCCTGTGATAAATGCCATGAAGATCAATCTCAAAACGTCTTTTATCCCCCTGTTGATTCTTCTCCTCCTGTTGCTGGCCGCAGGGGTGGGCATCGCCGTTGCTACAACCACCCCGACTGAGCCTGTTGTAGCGAATCTGAGTGCGTTACCAACGTCCACCCCTACGGTCACGCCCACCCCCGGCTGGTGGGCCGATACGGATTATGAGGCCACCCCCACGTTGAAGAAGCTGCCCGGCGTGCCCAAACCGAAATTTCAGGGCGGCGTCGGCGGCGAAGAACCGGGCAAACCAATCAAAATCAAACGCGTCTCTTGCTCCACCGCGGGCGTCAAGATCACCGGCGTGGAAACGGGCGGCGGAGCTTGGTGGAACGTCATTGGCGTGGCCGCCATCCCAAATCTCTGGTACTGGAAGGTCGAGGCCAGCATGGACGGCAAAAGCTGGCTGCACCTCTATCGCCAGGACGGCTCCGCCCGCGGCGTCCTCTCGCGCGTGAATCTCTCCACGCTCCCCGGACGACCGGCCTTCTTCCGCCTCACCGCGGTGGACCGCACCGGCAACTACCCCGAACCCTGCACCGTTCAGGTACTGCACTAAATTCCCCCAACCCTCCAAACATGGACGCGAAACAGCTTCTGCTGATTCAGATTCAGCAAACCGTCGCCCCGCCGCCGCCTCAACCGATTTTCGTTGCAGAGATCGAATATCCACCCGAATGCTGGTACAGGCTGAAGAACGAAAAAGAGATGACCCCAGACGACCTGGCTGCGTTTGTTTCTGAGAGCCTGCCGCCAAGAGCGCAGGCCGCATTTATAACCAGCCTGGACAGAGCCCGCATGGACGTGCCATCCACCTGCGGCATGACGCTGGTCGCCCTTTTTACACGCGATTTCGAAGACAATCTGATGCTCGATGATCTGCGCTTCATGGATAGCGTGGAACTGACCGCATTCAAGATAAACAACGGAAAATCGAAAAACTTTTAACTTTTCACCTCCATCACTTCAACTTACACAGGAGAAACCACAGATGAAGAAATCCTGGACTCTTCCCCTCATTCTTGGCGTCCTCACGGCTATCGTTCTGGCAATTTTGCTTTGGCCCACGGAGAAAAAACCGATCAATGTCATCGTTGCGGCCCGCGACCTGGGCGCGGGGCAGGTGCTGACCGCCGCGGATCTGGCGACGTTGCCAATGGACCCGGATGTGGCTCCCCAGGACGCGGTCACGAACCCCGAGCAACTCATCGGCCAGACCCTGGCCGTAGTACGTTTTGCAGGCGAGCCCATCACGCCGCGACACCTGGGGCCCGCGGTCACCTTGCAGCCCAACGAGCGGGGCGTGGCCGTGCGGGTGAGCAAGGACCGGGGACTGGCGGGCCTGCTGCGCCCCGGAATGCACGTGGGCGTCGTCGCCACCCTGCCCGACCCCACCGGCTACGGCAAGGGGGCCATCTTCGCCAAGGCCACGCTGGAAAACCTGCGGGTGCTGTACGTGCCCCCCGACTTCCAGGCGTCGGCCTCCGCGCCCGTGCAAACGGCGTCCGCCCAGGTGCAGGACGGCATAACCAGCAATGTAACGGTGGCGTCCACGCCCAAACTCGCCAACGAGGGCGTTATTGTCCTGGCAGCGCCCGTGGACCCGCAGCCCATTCTCTATACGCCCATCTCCACCACAGTGGAGATCACCTACACCGTGGCTACGGACGGCACAGTCGTGGACTGGTCGCCGCCCGAAGCCGCGCCCGACATCGCCAATGCGAGCGTGCAATGGGTGACGCCGGCGGAATTTCTGGCGGGCCTCAACGCCCAGGGCAAGGCCCTGTCCCTGGTGCTGATGCCGCCGGAAGGCTACAACCCCTGGCTGACGGAAGGTTTTCTGTCGTCGGAAGTCATCACCGGCACGGCAGCACCCGAAGTCATGGAAGTCATTGAGGTCGGAGGTGGCCAATGAGTAACGGATGGGGCGTGAATTCGCCCGCTATCAACGACACGCCGGGCAATCCAGTGCAGATCATTGTGGCCGCGCCTCCTGCGGCCCTGGGCGGCCTGCACCAGGCCTTTGCCGCGGACGCCCGTTTTCAGATTCTCGCCACGGCCACCACAGAGGACGATCTCCAGGCCAAGCTGCACCTGGCCCCGGAGGCGCTCATGGTGGATGTGACGGTGTTCCAAACCCAGTTCAGCATGGCCGATTCGTTGGCCAGTTTTCAGGGCGTTGTCCATGCGGTGCATCCCGACGACGTGCCTTTCGAGGCCATCGAGACGGTGCAAAATATCCCCTGCGTGAAGATGGTCGTGCCGTACTCTCGGGCCAACTTCCCGATTATGGCAGGACAGCTTTACGATGCGGCCATTGCCATCCGCAAGGTGGCGATTGCATCGCATGGCGGCAACCCCACTTTTGCCATGTTCCAGCAAAGTACAGTGCGCATGGCGGGATTCCGGGCCGTGTCCGTCTGGAACCCCAAAGGAGGCGTGGGCAAAAGCACCATCGCCATCGCCCTGGCGCTGGAGGCGGCCAACCGAAACCTGCCCGCCCTGCTCGTGGGCCTGGGTGGGCCTGACCCCAATCCCCTGATCCTGGGCCTGAAGAGCGAGCCCAACTTCAACAACTGGCGCATGAACCCCACGCCCGAGGGGCTGAAGACCAGCATCCAGAAGCTGGATATTCTGGACGTGCTGGCGGGCTTTCCCGATCCCGTGAGCCTGCAAAGCTATGCAGCGGAGACATCGATTGACGCTCCAGAGAGTCTGGTCGGGCTCATGCACTCGGCCAGTCTTGCCGGGTATGCCGTTGTCATTCTCGACGTGTCCGCGCAGGAGCTTGCGCCAATGGCTATCGCTGCATCCAACACCCTGATCCTGGTTTCTTCGGCCAATATG
>WGCR01000432.1 GCA_015493675.1 Anaerolineae bacterium | reverse complement strand
GGAATAGTTTATGGGTATTCGATTTTTGACCGAACGAGATATTGAAACGTATGCCAGCCAGGGCGTGACAGAGATCGCACTGGACGCCAACACGCGGATAACGGATCTGGCCCGCGAAGCCGCCTTGCGTCTGGGCGTGCGCTTTGTGCGTCCCGGGGATGCGGCTTCTGCGCCCGCCCCCGCGGCTTCTGCGCCCGCCCAGCCCGCTTTTTCCGAGCTGCATCAGCAGGTGCGGGCCGCTATCGTATCGCAGTTGGGCATGGCGCCCGACGGCCTGGATGCGATTATCGACCGGGTGCTGAAAGCTGTGGAGCATGCGGGCTGATGGTGTTGGGACGCGTCATCGGCACGGCTGTGGCCACGCGTAAATATCCGGGTCTGGAAGGAGCCAAGCTGTTGGTCGTGCAACAGCTCACCAAGGAGTTGGCCCCGCGCGGGCGACCCGCCATCGCTGTGGATGTGGCCCAGGCGGGCGTGGGTGATCTGGTGCTGCTGGCCCGTAAACGCGAGGCCGCGGTCGCCTTCTATGTCCCCGACATGCCTCTGGACCTGGCCGTCGTCGGCATCGTCGACACCGTCGATCTCACCAACCTCGATCTCGATTTCGAACTCCGCCAGGGGTACAATCAGTTCTAGGTTCCTGGTTCCGAAAGCCTTTGCATAACACGCTCATACTCTCAGCCTTCTAATTTCTCCCCGCCCATGCTTCTCGCCCGAGTCGTCGGCACGGTGGTCTCCACCGTCAAACATCCGTCATTTCGTCACTACAAACTGTTGGTGGTGCAGCCCCTGCACGCCGCGGGCCAGGAAGACGCGCGGGACTTTATAGCGCTGGATGTCGCTCACGCCGGCATCGGGGATGTGGTGCTGGTGAATCAGGAAGGCGGCGGCGCCCGGGAGGTGATGAATGACCCCAACGCCCCGGTCATCTCCCTGATCGTGGGCGTGCTGGATTCGGTGGAGATGCCGGGATAGGCCGGGGCGCCAGGTTGATATCTTTCGGTCGTCAGTTAGGGGAATGTCGTTGCAGCGGCTATAATGGCAGACTGCCGTAGGGGCCATCAGAAGCCTGCCGGCAACGTTTGCAAAAAACGTTTGTGAACATCTTTTTGGGCTAAGAGTGCGACTTGGCTCGGCAAAATCAAGGAGCACTTTTGTGACATTCGAACACTTTTCTTTTGACCCCCGTATTCTCGCGCGCATCGAAGCCGCGGGCTACGTCACCCCCACGCCCATCCAGACCCGGGCTATCCCGCAGGTGCTGGCCGGACGCGATGTGCTGGGCCTGGCCCAGACCGGCACCGGCAAAACCGCCGCCTTTATCCTGCCCATCCTGCAGCGGTTGAGCAAAGGCCCGAGAGGCCGCGTGCGGGCGCTGGTGGTGGCTCCCACCCGCGAACTGGCCGAACAGACCCATCAGGCCGCACTGGATTTCGGCAAAAAGATCGGCATCCGCAGCGTCTCGGTCTATGGCGGCGTCAGCAAATCTTCGCAGATCTCGCAGTTGCGCCGCGGCGTCGAGATCGTGGTGGCCTGCCCCGGGCGTTTGCTCGATCTGGCCCATGAGGGCGAAATCGATCTCTCACGCGTCGAGGTGCTGGTGCTGGATGAGGCGGATCGGATGTTCGACATGGGCTTTTTGCCCGATGTGCGCCGTATCCTGAAATTGACGCCAAATCGGCGGCAAACGCTTTTCTTCTCAGCCACTATGCCCCCCGATATCCGTCGTCTGGCGGACGCCACGCTCAAAAATCCCGTCACGGTGCAGATCGGCGAAATCGCCCCGGCCAAAACCGTTTCTCACGCTATCTACCCTGTGCCGGACAAACTCAAGAAGGCTTTGCTGCTGGCGATGCTGGAGCAGACGGCCACCGGCCGCGTCCTTATCTTCACCCGCACCAAATATCGCGCCCGCAACCTGGCCCGAGACCTGGAGAAGAAGGGCTATCGCTCCGCTGCATTGCAAGGCAATATGTCGCAGAACCAGCGTCAACGGGCGATTGCTGGCTTTCGCAATGGCAAATATGATTTTCTGGTCGCCACCGACGTCGCCGCCCGAGGCATCGACGTCTCCGACATCTCTCACGTGATCAACTTCGATGTTCCCGACACGGTGGACGCCTACACGCATCGCATCGGGCGCACCGGGCGCGCACATCAGATGGGCGAGGCTTTTTCGCTGGCCGGGCAGGATGATGCAGAGATGATCCGCGCTATCGAAAAGCTGCTGGGCTCCTCCCTGGAACGCCGTCGTCTGCCCGGTTTCGATTACGGCAACTTCGCCCCGGAGCAGCAATTTCAGGGGGCTCCGGCAAGGAAGACATCCTCCCGCAGTCGCCCATCCTCCCGCAACAATGCCCGCAGAAACAATGATCACCGCTCACGCCGTCGTCGCCGACCGTCACAGGTTTCCAGATAGAGGGGAGCGCTGAAGGGATTGATTCAGGTTGCAGTGGCTGATTTTTCTGTTTCGGCCACTGCGGCTAAATCATCCACCCAGCGCTCGATCAAATCGGCGTTCAGCCCTTTCAATGAGAGGTGGCGGTAGCGGAGGATGAAGGCGTTATTCTCGATGACGAGATTGCGAACGCCCGGCGCATCGGGGGAAAGCAGATCGATGATGGCGTTTTTGGCGCGGGGAGATGCCAACAGCGCCCGGGCGGCGTCGGGGTTTTCCGTATAGATCGCCAATGGCTCGAGTTCGGCATCCTGGGGCGACAGCAATGCCCCGAAGTGCGTTTCATCGAACTGGAACCGGAATTTCGCCATGCCGATGGCCATGCGCAGACGCGTATCGCCATTCAGGGCGATTTCGAGATGATAGGTCGGGCGCTGAGGCGCGCCCGAGATAGCATAGGCTGCGCGCAAGTCATGTCCCCGGTAAACGCCCGTGTAAGTTCCGGCCAGATCGCCACGCTCTTGCAACGAAAGGCCCAATGGCCCGAAAAGTCGCCCCAGATGCTGTTGCACCGCGGCGTCTCCGCTGCGGGCCCGGCGCAACATGACGACTATCACAACGGCGCCGACGCCGACGAACAGGGCCAATCCCACCCAGGGCCGCAGCGATTCGGAGATGGGCAGAATGGCGATCAGAAACAGCGCCACCGCCGCCAGTGTGATCAACGCCGTCGACAGCGCCAGCGCCATGACAGCGCGGGCCAGACAGCCGCTCGGGCGGGAGAGGGGGGACTCGTTCATTCAGGAAAGCGTTTCCAGAAAAGCCTTGATTTTTGCCTCGGCGCCTTCGGTGAGGCACGGGCCATGCCCGAAACAGGCCGTCTCGAAATGCAGTTTCCGCAGCTTGTTCAGGCTCTCGATGGCCTGTTTCCTGTTCGGCGTAAAGAGTGTGGGGGGCAGTGAGAGCTTGTTGTTGCGGTTGATGATGGCGTCAGCGGTGATCAGCACCCCCTCCGGCTTGTGATAAAGCCCGATCTGCCCAGGACTGTGACCGGGCAAATACACCACCGTGAACCCCTCGGGCGTTTTTTCCTTATCCAGCATCAGCTCCTGCACCTCATCGACAAAAGGCTTGTAGACGCCTTCGATGATGCGAGTGCCCCATCCGGCCAGCCATCCCGAAAGAGAATGTCGGACCGGAAGCGGGCTTTTGCCGGTGATCAATGCGGCTTCTGCCGTATGAC